>JACDEC010000461.1 GCA_013816645.1 Planctomycetota bacterium | reverse complement strand
AGCTGGTGTGGACGGTAACTGGGGCAGATTGCCGGGCAGCGAAGTTGCGCTGAGAGCGGCAGCATAGTTCACGAGGCGCATGTCGCTGCCGGACGCTGCATCGCTGGAGGCCCTTTCGCTTGCCGAGCTGCGCGACCTCGTGGGTGTGCTGATCACCCAGGTGCGGCGGCTGCAGTCCGACAACGCGGCTCTGCGAGAGGCCAACGAGGCGCAGCAGGCGACGATCACCGCCTTGCGTGCCGAGAACCAGGCGCTGCGCGACGAGGTGGCGCGGCTAAATCGCGGTAGGGACGCCCATCACTGAGCGCCCCCCGCACAGAACCGTACGAGCGGCATTCCCGCATACGGCTCCCACCTTGGGTGTCTGACGCGGAAGCGTTGCGATGGCCACGGGTGGGATATCCGGGGTTTCGGCAGCCAGCGTGCAGCCAGCTTGTCGATGCCTTTCCATGTCGTGCGGTCCCGCTGGCCGCGCCGGCGTAGCGCTCGGCGCCAGAGGTCGATGACATGGTGACGGAATGCCGCCAAGGCGCGCGAGTTGGTGGGCACGGCGTGGTAGGCGAAGAAGCCCCGCACCACCGATCCCAGCCACGCGCCCTGTTCGGCCACATCCTGGTGCCAGCGTCGCCGCAGGTCTTCGGTGATTTCCAGCAGCTTCGCCATCTTGCGGTCGCGACGCGTGTGCCGGGCGAGCTGGAAGCTGCCCTGCCGCGAGCGCGAACAGATGTGCGTGAACCCCAGAAAGTCGAAGGTCGGCGGCTTGCCCTCACCCCGGGCCACCCGATCGTCGGCGGCCTTGCGGCCGAATTCGATCAGGCGGGTTTTGTCGGGGTGAAGCTCCAGTTCGTATTCCGCCATCCGGAGGCGTAGCTCCGTCGAGAACCGCTCTGCATCGGCCCGGTGCTCGAAACCGACGACCGTGTCGTCGGCATAGCGCACCACGATCATCGCGCCCCGGGCATGGCGTCGCCGCCATTGTTGGACCCAAAGATCGTAGACGTAGTGAAGGTATATGTTGGCCAGCAGCGGCGAGATCACCGCCCCTTGCGGGGTGCCCTTCGTCGCCTTCTGCCGCTCGCCATTCTCCATCACGCCCGCCGTCAGCCATTTGCGGATTAGACGCAGCACACGCCGGTCGCCGATCCGGTGTTCCACGAAACGCATCATCCACTTATGGCTGATGGCGTCGAAGAACCCACGGATGTCCGCGTCCAGTATCCAGTTCACCGCCTGGCTCCCGATGCCCACCGCGAGCGCGTCCAGCGCATCGTGCTGCCCTCTGCCGGGCCGGAACCCGTAGGAGAAGCCGAGGAAGTCCGTCTCGTAGATGGCACCGAGAACCTCTACCACCGCGCGCTGGACGATCTTGTCTTCCAGCGCGGCAATGCCGAGCGGCCGTTGCCGGCCGTCGGGCTTGGGGATGTAGGCACGCAGACTCGGCTGCGCCCGATAGGAGCCCTTGTGGATGCGGCTTTCGAGGTCGCGCAGACGCGCCCCGAGGCCCTCGCCGTAGGCATCCCACGTCATCCCGTCCACGCCCGGCGCCGCGTCCCGCTTCAGCCAGCCATAGGCTTGGCCGAGCAGGGCGGCGTCGATGTGGTGCAGCAGGCTGGTGAACTTCTGCCCTGTGCGCTTGCGCGCGGCTTCCCGTACGCGGTCGATCCCCTGTCGCGAGGCAGCCCGGTCCAGTGCCCGGTCCCCGTGTGGACCTTCCGCGTTCCCCTCGGCCCCCGCCCTTCGCTCCACCCACTCCTTGCCCCGTCGCAGGGGTTCGTTCGCGGGCTTCATCGCTACTATGGCGGGGTCTGACTTCTCGTTGCCGTTCATCGCCGGCTACGACCTTGCGGCCTTCCCGGCGCGGACCGGCGGCGCGCCACGCCGCCGGCCAGCCACGAGACCTCCCGGTTCCCGAACAAAGAGCGTCCATGCATGCTGGGGTCTTTGACCACGCCGGACCGGGCCGCCACTCGCGTTATCGCGGCGGTCCGTGTTGCCTTCCGAGTTGGTAACCTCGTCGGCGTCCGGGAGTTGAGACTTTCGCGGCTCGATGGCCAGCCTGCACGCTCCCCTGCCGACGCTTCGCCCTGCCTCTCGCGAGACACGACGCACGGCTCGGGGTCAGTGTGGGTTGCTACTTCCTTCACTGTAGAGGACTCTCACCTCCTACTCTTTGCCGGTCTCCCGGCGCACTACCAAGTCTCTCTGATCAGAACCTGTGCGCCCAATCGCGCAGTCCGAGGGACATGATGCGCCACGGCTCTGCGATGAGCTTGTTCCAGGCTTCGCAGCAGAGGCCGACGAGGTCCTCGCCGGATTGGAAGACGCGGTTCGACAGCCAGTTGTCGCGCATGAACTGCCAGACGTTCTCGGCCGCGTTGAGCTCAGGGCACTTTGGTGGGATGGGCACGAGGGTGATGTTGGGCGGCACGGCCAGCCTGGCTGACAGATGCCATCCGGCCTGGTCGACCAGCAGCACCGCATGCGCGCCTGGCGCCACCGCGGCTGCGATCTCGGCCAGTTGCAGGCTCATCGCCTCGATGTTGCACCGGGGTAGCACGAGCGCCGCGCCCTTGCCGAGCCGCGGGCAGATCGCGCCGAAGATGTAGGTCGACACGGTGCGCTGGTCCCGCGGCGCGGCGGGCCGCGTGCCGATCAACGCCCAGCGACGCGTGATCTTGTTCTTCTGCCCGATCCTAGCCTCATCGCCGAACCAGACCTCTACGTCGGCGGGATCGACGCCTTTCTCGCGCGCGATCTGGTCCAGCAGGGCGGGGAAGCTGTTTTAAAAAGGGCGATCGCACCCTCGGCCTGGGCATGGTGCCGCGGCCGCGCGGACAGCTTGCGATACCCCATTGCCCGTAGCTCGCGGCTCAAGGTCGGCTTGGCGACGCTGACCTGGAACTCGTCCCACAGCCACTGGCACAGGTCGGTCAGCCGCCATCGCACCACGCCGTGGATCGCTGAGATCGGGCCGCTCTCGATGGCCGCGCGCAACGCTGTCCGATGCGTGTCGTCCAGCCGCGATGGCTGGCCGGGCGGCTTGCGATCGATCAGACCAGCCGGGCCGTGGGCGTTGAACTTCACCACCCAGTCCCGCACGATCTGCAGCGTCACGCCGCCGATCAGGGCCGCCGCGGTGCGCGACGCCCCGTCATACGCGGCCGCCAGCGCCAGCAGCCGCCGGGTTTGCGCGGCGTCCTTCGTCCGTCTTGCGATGGCCCGGAGCTGCGCCGCATCGAAATCACCCCGGAGCGGGATCGGCATGGCGAACCTCCTGCGTTCACCGCCTTGAACCAAATCCGCGCCGTCTTGGGAAGCCACGAACAGGTCACTTCTTTAGAGACTTGGTAGTGCGCCGGG
>JACDEC010000460.1 GCA_013816645.1 Planctomycetota bacterium | reverse complement strand
GTCCTCGGGCGGGGCTTCCGAGAAGCGCATCTTGGCGGGGAAGAAATTCATCAGCGTGAAGCCGGTCGGGCCGAAGCGGTTCTTGGCGATGATGACCTTCATCTTCCGGCATTCATTCTCGGCCTGCTGATTGTCGCTCTTGAGGTGGTGGATGAACATCACCGCGTCGGCGTCCTGCTCGATGGTGCCCGAGCCGCGCAGGTCGGACAGGCGCGGCTCGCGCGGCTGGTCGGATTGGCCCTTCTCCGAATCGCGCGACATCTGCGACAGCGCCATCACCGGGATGCGCAGGTCGCGGGCCAATACTTTGAGCACCCGCGAGATCTCAGAGACCTTCTCGTACTCGTTCATGTCCGGGCGCGTGCCGTTGAGCAGCTGCAGGTAGTCGATGACCACCAGCTTGATGCCGTCGTTGGTCTCGAGCTGGCGGCGACGCACGATCGAGCGCAGCGTGCCGACGTTGAGGTCGCTGACGTCCATCAGATCCAAGCGCCAGTTCTTGAAGCTCTGCGCCGCGCCGGCGAGCAGTTCCTGCTGGTGCGGCTCCAAGATGCCGGTCTCGAGCGCCGCGAAGTTGATGCCGGCCTCGGCGCTGAGCAGTTTCTTGACCAGGTCGATGCGGTCGACTTCCAGCGAGAAGAACAGCACCGTGCCGTTGTTGTCGGCGTGCCCGGCGATGTGGCCAACGATGTTCAGTGCCAGCGAGGTCTTGCCGGCGCCGGGTCGGGCGGCGAGCACGTAGAGACCGCCGGGGCGCAGCGACATCAGCTTGCGGTCGAGGTCGTTGATGCCGGTCTTCACCCCGAGATTGGGGTTCTGCTGGTCGTACTGGATCTTGTCGAGCGTGGCGTCGACCACCGAGCCGATGGGGTGGATCTGGTTGCTCTGCGAACCCTTGCCGATCTCGACCACGGCCTGGCCGGCCTCGTCGACCAGCTTGTCGAACGAATCCGGGGTGCGGTAGGCCTTGTCCGAGATCGCGGAGAGGCGGGCGATCAGCCGGCGTTTCTGGTAGTAGTCCCAGAGCAGGGCGATGTTGCGGTCGAGACCGGCGGCGGGCGCGAAGATCGCGACCAGGTCGGCGACCGCCGAGAATCCGCCGATCGCGGCCAGCGCGCTGTCCTCGAACGCCGCGGCGTCGGCCATGACCTCGCGGCGCAGCAGCGCGCGCAGCTTGTCCTTGCCCAGCGCGTCGAGCTGGTCGACGTCGAGCAGCATCTGCGCCTGGCGCAGCTTCTCGAGCACCGAGCGGAAATCGTAGCGCGAGAGCAGCTCGGCCACCGCCTGGGCGTCGACCCGCTGGCCCTGGTCGTCGAGTTCGAGGCAGACCTGGTAGATGATGCGGTGGTCGCGCTGGAAGAACGCCAGCGGATGCGGCACGACCTGGCGCGCCTTCTGGATCGCCACGGCGTGCCGCCCATCGAGCAGCACCGCGAGCACCGACTTCTCGAGCTCGGCGTTGTGCGGCAGCTCGCGCGAGGTCGCGATGACCTCGGCCTGGCGGGCGTTGTCCGAAGGGTTGCGGGTGATCATCGCGGGACCGCAGGCTAGGCCTCGGAGCGCGACGACATTCGTCAAATTATCGGCGGGTTTTCGTCAGGCTTATCCACAGGGACGGGGGGCGGGGGTCGGGGGGTGGGGGTCGGAAAGAGCCAAATCACGTCAGCGGTGCGGGTTCGACCCCTATGCCGACATCACGGCGCGGAGTCGGGTCGCTCTTTCCGGCCCCAATACCCCGGCCCCCGGCCTCCGTCCCCGTCAGCCAGCCGATTTGTTGGGCTTGGCCAGTTCGGCGCGCTTACGCCAGTGGTTCTCCACCAAGGCCATCAGGCGCACCAGGCAGTCGGCGAGGCCCGAGTCGGCGGACAGGGTCGCGTTGGCGATCTCCTCGTAGAGCGGTTCGCGCACCGCCAGGACCTCGGTGACCTCGTCGGCCGGATCCTTGCCGGTCAGGCTGGGGCGGCCATTGACGTTGGCGCGCAAGCGGGCGGCGAGGATGTCGGGGGCGACCCGCAGGTAGACGACCAGGCCGCCGCGTTCTTTGATCAGCGCGCGGTTCTCGGGCCGCAGGATGGCGCCGCCGCCGGTCGCCAGCAGCAGCGCCCGATCGCTGTCGAGCGCCTTGGCCAAGGCGGCGGTCTCGCGATCGCGGAAGCCGGCTTCGCCTTCGCTGGCGAAGATCTCGGCGATCGGTCGACCGGCCTGGGTTTCGATGAGTTTGTCGGAGTCGGCGAACGGCCAACCGACCCGCGCCGCGGCCAGGCGGCCGAGCGTGGTTTTTCCGGAGGCGCGATAACCGACCAGGGTGAGGCGTGGCAGCACAAGGGGCACTGTAGCGCCGCGCCCAGGTTGTGTGAACGCGCGGGCGTGGCCTGAACAACGGACCGCTCGGTCGAGTCGTAGCAAGGACTTGGCTCGACCGTTGACGTCGCGTCAGCTCACGCTTGTGGACGACCGCCAACGTCCCGGCGGCTGCCCGAATCGCCGACGGAAGTGGCGGGTGAAGTAGTTGAGGTCGGTGTACCCGCAGCGCTTGGCGACCTCGGCCAGCGTGGCATAGGGGTTGCGCAGTTCGCGGGCGGCGCGCTCGAGGCGCAGGCGCTGGAGGTGGCGCAGGGGGCCGCAGCCGAAGTGGGTGCGGAACAACGCGCCGCAGTGGCTGACGCTGACCGCGGCGGCGGCGGCCACGTCCTCGTCGGCGAGCGCGCGGTCGAGGTGCGTTTCGAGGAAGGCGGTGGCGAGGACCAACGGCGGCGGCAGCTCGGCGGCGTCCTGCGCGCGATCCTCGCGGGCGCCCAACCGGGTGAGCAGCGTCACCAGCAGCGCGTCGCCGGCGCCGCTATCGCCGGCATCGGAGAGTTCGATGAGATCGGCGAACCAGCGGCGGGCGAGGGCGTCGTCGGCGAGGGACAGCAGCCGCGGTCTGGTCGGCAGCAGGTCCGCGCCGCCTTCGTAGAGCACGCAGTGCGAACGCCAGGGGCCCTTGCTGGTCTGGTCGTGGGGCTTGCTCGGCGGCATGACGTAGCATTGACCGGGGCTGGCTTCGACCGGGGCGGCGTCGGCGACCGAGCTGGCGACCCGTCCCGCGCACACCAGCACCAGCTCGCTGTAGGGGCCGTGCACGTGCATGCGTACGTCGCCGCGGCCGCGGCCGACCAGGGCGTAGACGAGGTGCGGTCTGATCGCATGGCTGGTGGGCATGAAATCGTCCTGCGCGAGTATGGCTGGCGCGCGGTGGACGACCATCCCTCGAGCCTTGCGCCAGGGGCGACTCCGTCATCCACCGCAGCGTCTGCCGCGGTCGGACCTGGTGCACATCGTGCCGGCCTCGGCGATCGAGGAATGGCGACCAGCGCTGCGC
>JACDEC010000459.1 GCA_013816645.1 Planctomycetota bacterium | reverse complement strand
GGTCGACCCGCTCGGCAGCGGGGATCGCGGACACCACCAGGGCCAATGCCGCGGTACGCAGCCAGGGGACGTCGATCACGGGGAGGCTCCTCAAAGCGATGTGCGCGGCAGAGGACGCGGCTCGCCCTCGGGATGCCAAATGGATGCGGCCAGGATCCTGTAACGCGCGGCGACTGATCAGTACAGATCCAAGGTGAAGTGAGGGCCCTGGAGCCCTGATCGCTAACCGACGTCCGCGTCCACCACGGTCACCGGCACCTCGACCGAACGCCGCGGTTGCCCGTCGCGCAACCGCCCGATCTCGGCGAGCGCCGTGGCCAGGATGCTGCGCCCGTCGTACCCGTAGCGCCGGCAGGGGACCGCCGACGGGATCGGGTCGGGAAAATTGGCGTGCGCGACCACCTGGATGTCCGCCGGGGCGAGCCCCGCATCGAGGATCCCGGCGGTGACCGCAGGCACCAGGTTGTCATCCGAAATGAGGAGGCAATCCGGACGATCCTCAGGCCGCCCGCTGCACAGCAGGTGCGCGACGACCCGCGCGCAGGAAACCGCGTTAGGTGCGTTCGGCAATTCCAGCCACCATTCGATGCGGGCGTCGAGTCCGGCTTTGCGCGCCGCCGCGAGCCCCGCCTGCGCTTCGCCGGCGCTCCCCGGGCCGGTGATCGCCGCGAAGCGGCGCCGTCCCGCCTTCGCGAAGTCCGCGCAGATCCCTTCGATCACCCCGGCGCTGCGCAGGTGGATGAGCGAAGCCGCGAAATTCGCCACGTCGCAATCGGGGGGTAGCCTGCCGATGGCCACCCGCGGCACCGGCGCGGTCAGCAGGGGCGAGTGGTCGAAGCGATAGGGCAGGCTGGCGAACAGCAGACCAGCGATCGCCCCGTCTGCGACGCGTTCGCAGAGCCGCTCATGGGCGGGCCCCGTGCCGTGGTCGAACCACGGTTCGAACCGCCAGCCCGCTGCGTCGGACCAGGCGCGCGATTCGCGCAGCAACGTGGCGAAGAACTGGTTGATCGGTGCGTGCTCCGGATCCTCGGTGAGCACCAGGGCGCAGCAGGCGCGATCCGGGAGGTGCTCGGTGACGAAGGTGCCCGCGCTGCCGCGCGCGATCAGGTAACCCTGCTCGGACAGGCGGTCCACCGCGCGCTGCAGGGTCACCGGGCTGACCTCGAACTCCTGCAGCAGTTGGCGCTGCGAGGGAATGCGCATGCCGGTGGCGTACTCACCCCCTCGGATGCGATCGCGCAGGATGTCCGCCAGTTCGTGCCGCTTCATCGCCGGGTCGCCATGGCCCCATGTTCGCGCGTGGCCCGCCGACGCAACGCCAGCGAACCTCGGAATCGCGGTTCGCTTCACCACCCGTTTGAACCAAATGGCACGGGGGGCCAGCGATTCGCCGCCGCGGGCATAGGATCCGTCCATGCACCTCGACCTCGGCCTCGGATTCGCCATCGATCTCCCCCAGCGCGAGGATGGCTCGTGCAACGGCATCGGCGCGGTCACCGCCTCGGGAACGCCGCTGCGCGATCCGCGCCTGCCGTGGACGGTCAGCTTCGAGAGCGAGCACGGACTGAGCTTCGCGCTCTCGCGCCTGTTGCGGGTCGAGCAGCAGGGCGACGCGACGGTGCTGGTATTCGCCGCCGACGGCCGCTGGATGCCGCGCATCCAGGAAGCCGACGCCATGGGCGACGCGCGCATCCGCACGCGGCGCGTGCAGGCGGCCACGGCCACGGTGCGCTGGACTTTCCGTCCGGTGCGCCAGCGGATCGAGGAGAACGAGTGGACCGGCCTGGCCATGCGGATCTCGGTCGAGAGCCCCGGCCATCCCATCCACTGGCTGCTCGAGGATGGCACCTGGGAAATCGGCGGCCACGCCAAGGACTGCACCCTGATCCAGCAGGACACCAGCACCATCCAACTGGAGCAGCCGGTCGCCACGGATTCGGCGTTCTCGACCATCGAGAAGTTCTTCACCGACGGCTGGGGCGGCGCCTACCCCATGGACATGCTGCCGCGCTGCGCCGGTTCCAGCCACGTCGACTTCCAATCCAAGGGCGACCTGGCGCTGTGCCTGTACGCGCAGCGTCCCGGCATGACCCGCGCGCGCATCGAGAAGTTCGCCGACGAGGACGTCATCCACTACACCGAACGGCCGTTCTTCTGCCTCGCCGAGACCGTCGTCGCGCCGGAACGGATATTGCTCGTGCACCGCGCCGCTGCCGCCTTGCGCAGCCACGAGCGTCGCAACCTGTGGCTCGACTGCTTCGCCCACACCCGCGCGCTGATCCACGGCGAGTACGGCTTCACGCTCGAGACGCCCCGCCCGTCGGTGCACGCGCACCTCTGGGACGACGACCTCAAGGCGCTGGGCGCCGCGTGGACCGCGCCGCTCACCAACGCGCTCCCGCGCTACCGGGAACTCGGCTACCGCGACTGCTTCACCCACGGCGTCTGGGACTCGATCACCAGCGATCCGGCGGCCAGCAAGGAGGACGGCAACATCTGCGCCCCCTACCGCTTCCGCTTCGCCGAGATGTTCGGCGGCGACGCCGGGATGACCGCGCTCGGCGCTGCGGCGCGCGCCGCGGACATCGGCCTGTTCCAGTGGTTCAGCTTCCACCTCTCCAAGTACGCGCCGGTGTGGAAGGATCATCCCGAGTGGATCCTGCGCGAAGCCAACGGCGACCCCTACGACGCCAACTACGGCATCCTCGTCGCCGGCCGGTTGAACTCCCCGTACGGCGCCTGGTTCGAAGAGGACATCCGCCATTCCGCCAAGGTCGCCGGCCTCTCGGGCATCTTCTGGGATTCCTACCAGAACCTCGGCTTGACCGCCGTCGACTGGGGCAGCGCCGATAAGGCACCGCAGGCCGAGATCATCTGGGCCATGCAGGCCCGCCAGCAAGCCGCCGGCCTGCGTCATCGCCCGGAGATCACCTCGATCTTCGGCGTCAGCGCGGTGGCGATGTTCGGCTTCGCCAACGACAAGTTCCGCCGCCGGTTGTGGGATGACGTGGTCACCGGCGACCATGCCTTCGCCCTGCTCGACACCTCGCCGGGATTCTTCAGCGACAAATACCCGTTCGGCTCGCACGGGCTCGATGCCAAGAAGTACTTCTGGCTGGCCGCGCACCGCTGCGTCCCGGGGCTGGGCGCGCGTCCGTGGGGCGACCCGAAGCACGCCGAGCATTCGGCGCCGACGCTGCCCGGTGGCGATCAGGTCGACGAATTCGCTCGGGTGAACCGCATCTACAACGCCTGCGCGCCGCACATGCATCGCCTGCGACTGGTCGAAGGCGGCACCCACGCGCTCTGGCTGGATGCCGCGGGCCAGCCATCGGTGATCTGGGCCTTCGCTGACGGCGCCGTTCCC
>JACDEC010000458.1 GCA_013816645.1 Planctomycetota bacterium | reverse complement strand
GTTACCTGCGGACGTCGACGACGCCTGCGGACGTCTGCTCGCAGCACTGCTGCTGCCCGAGGACGATCCGACCACGCTTGCCGCGCGCTGGCGCGCCTGGCCACCGCACCACGCCGACGCCGATCCGGCCTGGCTGGACGGCGATCCGCGCTGCTTGGGCGAACTGTACCGCGCCGCCGCGCAGGCCGCGCAGGCGCACCTCGCCGACGAGGGCGGCGACCCCGCGGCCCCCTATCGCCGGCTCGGCGAGGCACTGCGTCGCGGATAGGGCGCGAGGCAGAGTCCGGAAGTCGGGAAGTCCGGAAGTCCGGAAGTCCGGAAGTCGAGGAAAAGGCACATTCGCATCGCTCGACCGATTCCACCTGGATCGGCGGCCCATGCCCATGGTTTAGCCAGGACTTCCGGACTTCCCCCGAACAATGCCGCAACTGCAGTCCTTGCCAGCGCGGAGCGCCGCAGTCAGACTCCTGCCCACACGGGAGCAGGGCACATGTCGGATCCGAGCAAGCCAGCGAAGAAGAAGGTCTCAGCGCGTCAGGCCACGGCGGGTTCCGCCAAGCCGCTGGCGGTGACCGCGCCGACGCTCGCGCCGCTGGGCATGGACACCGACGCCCTGCTCAGCGACATCCAGCGCCACCTCGCCTACACGCTCGGTCGCGACAGGCACACCGCCGCGACCCGCTACCGCTACACCGCGACGGTGCTGGCGGTGCGCGATCGGATGATGGAGCGCTGGAAGGCGACCCACGCCGCGTACTACCAGGCCGATTGCCGTCGCGGCTACTACCTCTCGCTCGAATACCTGATGGGCCGCACCCTCGGCAACGCCCTGCTCAACGTCGAGCTCGAGCAGCAGACCAGCGAGGCGCTACGCCAGCTCGGCCTGACCATGGAGGACGTGGTCGAGGAGGAAGCGGACGCGGGACTGGGCAATGGCGGCCTCGGCCGTCTCGCCGCCTGCTTCGTCGACAGCTGCGCGACGCTCCAGCTGCCGGTCACCGGCTACGGCATCCGCTACGACTACGGAATGTTCATCCAGAAGATCAAGGACGGCTTTCAGGTCGAAGAACCCGACCACTGGCTGGCCTACAGCATGCCCTGGGAGCTCGAGCGCCGCGAATACATCCAGCGCGTCAAGTTCGGTGGCGAGAGCGAGTTCTACGAGGACGAGCAGGGCGACGTGCGCGTGCGCTGGGTCGACACCAAGGACGTGCTGGCCATCCCGCACGACGTGCCGATCCCCGGTTACCGCAACGGCACGGTCAACACCTTGCGCCTGTGGCGCGCGACCGCGACCGAGGAGTTCGACCTCGCCGAGTTCAACGCTGGCGACTACACCGCCGCGGTGCGCGCCAAGTCCGCCGCCGAGAACATCTCGCAGGTCCTCTACCCCAACGACAAGAGCGAGAACGGCAAGGAGCTGCGCCTGCGTCAGCAGTACTTCCTCGCCTCGGCCAGCCTGCAGGACATCCTGCGCCGCTGGATCAAGGAGCACGGCGCGGATTTCACGACCTTCGCCGACAAGAACGTCATGCAGCTCAACGACACCCACCCCACGGTGGCGGTGCCCGAGCTGATGCGCCTGCTGATGGACGACTACCGGCTGGGCTGGGACGACGCCTGGGCGATCACCACCAAGTGCCTGGCCTACACCAACCACACTCTGCTGCCCGAGGCGCTCGAGAAGTGGTCGGTGCCGCTGTTCAAGTCGCTGCTGCCGCGCGTGCTCGACATCATCTTCGAGATCAACGCGCGCTTCATGCGCCAGGTCGCCTACCGCTGGCCGGGCGACGGCGCGCGCCAGGCGCGCATGTCGATCATCGAAGAAGGTCCGGTTCCCCACGTGCGCATGGCCTACCTGGCGATCGTCGGCACCTTCTCGGTCAACGGCGTCGCCGAGCTGCACAGCCGGCTGCTCCAGGAGGACCTGTTCAAGGACTTCCACGCGCTGTGGCCGCAGAAGTTCAACAACAAGACCAATGGCGTCACCCAGCGGCGCTGGCTGGGCCTGTGCAATCCGCGACTGTCGGCTGCGATCACCGAGACCATCGGCGCGGGCTGGGCCACCGATCTCTCCCAGCTGAAGAAGCTGCTGCCGCACGCCAAGGATGCGGCGTTCCGCAAGCGCTGGCGCGAGATCAAGCGCGCCAACAAAGCCGAGCTGGCCGCGGTCATCAAGCACGACTGCGGCGTCGATTTCCCGCTCGACGCGCTGTTCGACGTGCAGGTCAAGCGCATCCACGAGTACAAGCGCCAGCTGCTCAACGCGCTGCACGTGATCCACCTCTACGACCGCATCAAGCGCGGCGACACCAAGAACTGGACCAAGCGCGCCGTGCTCTTCGGCGGCAAGGCCGCGCCCGGCTACGCGATCGCCAAGCTGATCATCAAGTTCATCAACAACATCGCGGCGGTGGTCAACACCGACCCCGACGTCGGCGACCTGCTCAAAGTCGCGTTCGTGCCCAACTACCGCGTGTCGTTGATGGAGAAGATCTGCCCCGCGACCGAGCTGTCCGAGCAGATCTCGACCGCCGGCAAGGAAGCGTCGGGCACCGGCAACATGAAGTTCATGATCAACGGCGCGCTGACCATCGGCACGCTCGACGGCGCCAACATCGAGATCCGCGAGGAGGTCGGCGACGAGCACTTCTTCCTCTTCGGCAACACCACCGAGCAGATCGAGAAGCTGCGCCCGCGCTACAAGCCGCAGACGGTGATCGACGGCGACGCCGCGCTCAAGCGGGTCATCCAGCTGATCAAGAGCGGCCACTTCAACCAGGTCGAGCCCGGCATCTTCGACGACATCCTCGGCACCCTGACCTCGTGGGGCGATTACTGGATGGTCTGCGCGGACTTCGCCGACTACGTCAAGGCCCAGGAACGCGCGGCGCAGCTCTACCAGGACCAGGAGCGCTGGACCACCTCGTCGATCATCAACACCGCGACCTCGGGCAAATTCTCGGCCGACCGCACGATCGAGGAATACAACCGCGGGATCTGGAAACTCGACCGGGTGGTGGCGCTACCCGTCTCCTAGTACTACTGTGTTATAAAATGCCTGCTATGTTCCGTCCATGCCGAAAACAGATGCCCGTCTGGGTCGCCTGAATGCGTTCGCCGAGGCGATGGCTGCTTCCCTTGGTCACGCGGACCGCCGGGGTCCCTGCATCGATTACCTGACTGGCCTGCTGCTGCCGGGTGAGCGCAAGAGCATGGAACCGATGGCGGCCCGGCTAGACCCGCGTGGTACGGTGGCGAAGCACCAGTCGTTGCAGCATTTCGTGACCGACTCGCCGTGGGACGAGCATCGTCTGCTCGACGCGATGCGGGCGTATGCGCTGCCGGCGATGATGGCCTGCGGTGGGGTG
>JACDEC010000457.1 GCA_013816645.1 Planctomycetota bacterium | reverse complement strand
GACCATCCTATGGCGACGTGACGGTGGCCAACACCTGGCACGCCAACCAGGTCAAGGGCACGATGGCCGCCTTGGGCTTCTACGGCGCGATGGACTACCTGCCCGCCAACACGATCTGGGCCTACTACCAGCGCTACGGCGGGGTCGACATGACCTCGCCCGCTCCCGGCGGTCCGCTCGGCGGGTTCTACGAGCGGACCAGCCGCGGCGGTTGGCCGCTGTGGATGATCCGCGCGATGGGCTCGAGCTGGAGCGCGACGCTCGAGGACCTGCACTTCTGCGACCGCAACGACGTGCACGGCGATTCCAAGGGATCCGGGCACCATCTCCCGCGCGGAACCTTCGAACTGACCCGCGGCGGCACCTACGCCATCCCCAATCCGAACTACGCGGGGACGTCGGCGCAGGGACGCTACCGCTTCACGCGCTACGAGTTCGCCAGCGCCGACGTCGCCACCGAGAACTCGTCGCACGCGCGCGTGGTGGTCAACAACACCGCGGCGTACCGGCCGCTGCTCGTCCAGAAACCGGTCTCGTGGCCCGGCGTCGACGTCACCGTCTCGCGGCTGCTCGCCTACGGCCGACGGGTCAACGTCTGCCGCGTCCAGCGCATCAGCCCGTCGACTGGCGAGATGGTCGAACTCTCGTTCACCGGCCTGGGCACCACCCTCCAGGGCGCGCGCTGCCAACGCACGCCGACCCCGAACGGGGGCTGGGCACCCTGGGACAACGCCGCGAGCTTCACCCCCGGCCCGACCATGGACACCTACTGACATGCGCGCGCGCCGTGGATCCCTGCTGATCATCGTCGCCGGCATCTGCGCCCTGCTGGCCAGCCTCGCGCTGACCTTCCTGATGCGCATGCGCAGCGATTCCGAGGACATGTCGCTGGTGCTGCGCGAGACCCAGGCCCGGATGATGCTGGGCGCGGCGTGCGCCTACATCCTCGAGTCCGGGCGCCTGGGCATCGACGATCCGATCACTGCGGCCCACGAGGAGGGCTTCGGCTGGGTCGATGTGCGCGACGGCTCGGTCGGCCCCAAGGCCACCATCGGCGGGGCGATGAAGGGCCTGCCGATCGGCGCCGTCGCGCGCTTCCCGCTGCACGTCATGCGGCGCCCGCCGTTCGCGATCCGCGGCGCCAGCGGCTACAACCCGATCTCCGCCCCGCCGATCGATCTCGCCGACATCTGGACGCCGGAACGCTACGGCATGGCCTTCCTGCGCAATCCGGATCCGCAGCCGGCCGTCGACAACGGGTGGACCGGGTATCCCGGCGCGACCGTCAACGCCAACGGTTGGGCGGCCTTCGCGCAGGGCGAGCGGACCCCGATCGCCGGCACCCGGCAACTCGCCTGGTTCCGCGTGCTGCGCCAGAGCGCGGACGAATTCGTGGTCACCTGCGGCGGCGGCGGCACCCTGGGCTTCCAGACCTGGGCGGACGTGACTCCGGCTGCGCGGGACGAATTCGCGGGGGACAGCGGACTCTTCGACCTGCTGCTCGCGCAGGAGGTGCGCCTGTGGTACCTCGTCAAGTGGAGCGCCGCGGTCGCCAGTCAGACCTCCGGGCTGATCCGTTCCGATCTCGCGGATCCGCAGATGCCCGAAGTCGACGGATCGGGGCTCAACGACCCGACCAGCATCCACATGGCCGACCACTACTTGCAGCGCCCGCTCAACGCCGAGCACGCGAACTGGAAGCCGCAGGGCTTCGGGCCCAACCCGGTGGGGACCATCCGTTCGATCATGCGGCTGCGCGAAGCACCGGCGCGGTGGTGAGATGACGCGCCGCGGCTTCACCATGATGGAAGTCCTGATCTGCCTGGTGGTGGTCGCGATCCTGTCGTCGATGGGCCTCGGCGCGTTCTCAGCGCTGCGCCGGCGCGGAGACTTCTCGGCGGCGGCCGCCACCGTCGCCGCGGTGGCGGCGGCGATCGAGCAGTACCCGCTGCGCACGTGGTCGGTGTCGTACGACCACGACGGCGACGACCCGGAGGACGACGGCTTCGCGACCGGCGGCGGGCCGGCGACGCCGCAGCGCCTGCGCGCAGGACGGATCTTCGACTGCGACGACACCAACGGCCCGCTCGGCGGGGATGGGCTGATCGATGGCCAACCCGCGACGGTCGCCGGCACCGACCGCGACGGCCCGTTCGCGACCGAGACCCTGCGCTCGGGTTACACCGGTTTCCTGGCTATGACCCACGCGCCGATCAGCGGCCGCTTCATCGACCCCAGCGGCCGGCCGCGGGACGCCTGGCGCAAGCCGCTGCGCATCGCCTGGGCTGCCGGCGTCTACGGCACCGCTGGATTCGGCGTCTGGTCGGCGGGGCGCGACGGACTCGACGGGACCGCCGACGACATCATCTCCTGGAGCAAACCATGACCACGCGCGTCAACGGCGGGTTCACCGCCATCGAACTGATGATGGTGGTTTCGATCATCGCCACGCTGGCCTCGATGTCCGCTCCCTCGCTGTTGCGAGCGGTCAACCGCGGGCAGGTCAACGACGCCGCCAACGCGGTGGTGCGCGCCTGTCAGCAGGCGCGCGGGATGGCCCGTCGCCACCCCATCGCCGCCGAGCACTACGGCGTCGTGCTCTACAACGGCAGCGGGAGCGAGCGCAGCTGGGCGGCGGTCACCTACGACGCGACCGCGACCGCGGGCGACGTCCTCGAGATCGCCGGCAAAGCGGTGCTGCGCGTCGAGCTGGCGCCGGGGGTGCGCTTCATGAAGGGGGGCGCGCTGCTGCCCTCGGGTGGAACCGGCACCGGATGGATGTTCGACTACCAGACCGGCCACTGCATCGCCGCGCCGGGGACCGCGCCGATCGATGTCCTCGATCTCGGCGTGGCTTCTGGCGACGGTCGGTTGCGCCGCGCCCTGGCCGTGTACACCGTCGGCCTGGTGCACATCGAGCAGGATTGAGCATGCGCCGCGCCTTCACCCTGATCGAGTTGCTGGTGGTGATCACCGTCCTGGCGATCATGGCGGGGCTGGTGATCGCGGCGGCGGCCGCGCTCGGGATCGGCTCGAAGAAGGCCGCGACCGTGTCGATCGTCAACGCCGCGCGCCATGGTATCGAATCGGCATTGGCCGATGCCGGCAGCGCCTTCAGCGGGGTCGAGCATCCGCTGGCGGGATCCCGGCCCGGACGCGCGCCGTTCGTCGGCATCCGCGGCCGCACCTGGGACGCGATCCTGGGAGCCCCGAACGGCGGGACGCGGGTGGCGGTGCTCGATCGCACCAGCGAGGCGTTGACCGGCTTGTCCGAGTGGGAACTCGGCAGCCCCGCGGCGCAGAGCGCCGAACGTCAGCGGCTGCTGATGCCGGAGGATGTCTTCGCCGATGACGGCGTGCCCCTGCTCTACGG
>JACDEC010000456.1 GCA_013816645.1 Planctomycetota bacterium | reverse complement strand
CCGAGCAGGGCGACGAGCTGGCCGTGGATCCAACGCTGGCGATCGCGGATGGTCGCGACCGCGCCTGGCGCCTGTTCGGCGGTACGCGCCGGCAAGGCGCCGAGATCGCGCGCCACCACCGCCATCTCGCCCTCGACCAGCGAGGCCAGCACGTGCGCGGTCGGCGCATCGGCGGCTTTGGCGAAGGCGTCGCGCGCGGCGCCGCCGGCGGCCTTCGCCAGCTCCTGCTTGGCGGCGATGGCGTCGCGGTGGTTGGCCAGTCGCTGGTTGGCCAACGCCTCGACGAGCTGCGCGGCGAGGTTGTCGCTCAGGCCAGCAGCCTCGCCCTGGCGCGCGATCGCCTCCTTCAGCGCGGCGATCGCCGGCGCATCGGCCTCGGCGACCGCGGCGATGTCGGCGATCGCGCGGATGCGCACCACCGCGGGCCGCGACACGCCGGCCGGCCCATCCGACCAGTCGCGCGCCGCGGCGGTGACCACGTAGGCGTGCCCGGGCTGGAAACGCTCGGGATCGAGCACCAACGCGTACGACGAGGTCGCGGTCGGCACGCCGGGCGGACCGATCCAACTCCAGGTCTTGGCGGTCCATGCCTCGCCGCCGGCGCTGTCGCGCACGCTGAGCGCAAGGTCGCGCAGGCCGAAGTCATCTTGCGCCATGAACGTCACCGCGAGCTGCTCGCCGGGCAGGGCCAGCCGATTGTCGCCGAGTCCGCTGAGCTCGACGCGCGGCGGCTTGTCCTGCTCCAGTGCCAGCGCGGCGCGCACCAGGACCACCTCGCCGCTGGCCAGTTCGTAGGTTCCGCCGGTGGTGACCGTGGCCTGGGCCGCCCATCGGCCATCGTCCGCGGCAGCGACGATGCGCTGTCCGCCCAGCTGCCAGGTGAGTTCCTCCACTGCGGGGACGATCTCTGCGCTCAGCGCGACCGTGGATCCCGGCAGCACCGAGAGCGTCGCGGGCGGGCCGGCCGCCGGCGTCGCCGGCAACCCGGTGTACGCCGGCGGCGTGACCAGGAAGGATGACGACGCCAGGCGCGGCAGCGGCATCACCGCGACCCGCAGCGAGGGCGAGCACGAATCGCCGCAGAACACCCGCAGCGCGAAGCCGCGCCGCACCGCCGGCACCGCGGCGATCCAACGACCGTCGCTGTCGCGGCTCAGCGCCAGCTTCTCGCCGCTGCCGCTCTCGGCCAAGGCATCGACCGCGACGACGTCGGCCCCCTCGCGCCAGATCGCCAGCGGAGCGGCCGGTGGCACCCCGTCGCGCAGCGCGCGGACCCGCACCATGAGCGTGAAGGCGCTGCCCTCGGCCACCGCGCTGTCTCCAGCGGGTTCGGTGGTGATCGCCCAGGCGCCCAAGGGCGGGATGTCGGCGAGCGGTCGCGCGAAGCGGGCCAAGGCATTGGCGCAGCGCTCGGGGAACGCCTGCGCGTATCCGAACCACGCGCCCACCGCCACCAGGGCGGCCAGCAGCCACAGGCCGAGCGCGCGCAGGCGCAGCAGTCCGCGCAGCGACAGTCCAGCCGCGAACGCCTGAGCCTGGATCAGCGCCGGGGCCGCCAAGGTCCGTTCTTCGGGCGAGAGCGTCGTCGCCTCGAACTGGCAGGCATTGATCAGCAGGTTGTCCTCGCGCCCTGCAGCCCGCTCGAACGCCTGGGCCGCCGATTCCGGCGACGCGCTCGCGCACAGCGGAGCGATCACCTTGCGCCACAGCCCGACCAGCGCCGCGACCGCGAGCGCCGGGGCCGCGACCAGGCGCAGCGCGCCAGGAAGCGGCGCGAGGTTGTCGATCACCACCAGGACGAGCGCGGCGAGCCCGACCGATCCGAGCCACCAGCTGGCGCCGAGCGCGATCTCGACCAGCTTGCGGCGGCGAGCGGCCCGCCCGAACTGGCGACGCAGCGATGCGGGTGCGGGGGCGTTCATGGCGTGACCTCATATCCGTCGGGAACGGCGATCGGCGACCACCAAGCGGGATCGATGCGCACCGTGGGCAGCTCGCCGGTGCCTCGGAAACTGTAGCCGCGCGCAGCGAGCATCACCCGACCATCCTCGGGGTCGAGGCGCCAACGCCAGACTTCGAGGCGCCACGGCTTGGGGCCGTCGAAGGTGCTGCTGCCCGCGCGCGCCAGCAGCAACAGGGTGTAGGCCTGATCCTCGCCTGGCGGACGCCAGACTCCGAGCAGCCGGCGATCGTCCATGTAGTCCTGGACGTCCTCGGACAGCGCCTTGGCCAGGCGCTCGCGCAAGGGTGCGTCCTCCTCGGCGGGCCAACCCGCGACCAGGCCGGTCTGATCGCGCGCGGCGAGGAAGCACGGCAGGTCGAGCGCCGCTGGCAATACGAAGCCCTCGCCCGCGACCGCCGCCTCGCTGCGCGCCAGGCTGCCGCGCTGCAACACCACCACTTCGAATGGTCGCGGCGCCGCTACGGTCAGGCGACGACCGGCGATGCCTCCCGCTGCACCGAAGGCGAGGCGCACGGGATAGACCAGACTCGCCAGGGTCTCGCCCGGCTTGCCCTGCTGCTTCGAGGCGAGCACCACCTTGCGCAGTTCGTCGCCCGAAGCGACGTAGACCACCGCGGTGTTGAGCGTGCCGCGGACCGTGGTGCCGTCGGTCATGCGCGCGGTCGCGGCGAGCTTGCGCACGGGGTAAGGCTCGCCGATGCGCTCCTTGCGCGCCTGACCGGGCTCGGGGAAGCGGAAGCCCTGCTCCATCGCCTCGGTGTCCGGCGCGAACTCGATGGCGACCACGCGCTCGGTCGGAAGGTCGCGCAAGGTGGCGCCATCGTGCAGGCGCAGGCTCTGGCCGGGCGCAAGCGTGACGGCACCGACGATCGCCTGCCCATCCGAGAATTGCACGCCGCTGTCCTCTGCATGCACGACCGCGACCAATGCCAGCAGCAGCAACCACCCTGCCTGCGACTTCCGGACTTCCTGACTTCCGGACTTCCGGACCGTGGCCTTCGTCTTCACAGCAGGTTCCTCCGCCGCCGCAGCACCCATTCGCTGATCAACGCGATCATCACCACAGCCAGCCACCACGGACTGCCCGTGACCAGCGATGCCGTGACCTGGCGCACCCGGGCGCGCGCCAGGTCGGCGATCCAAGCGTGCAGCCTCTCGGCTTCCGCGGCGCGCACGCCGATGCCGCCGTGGCTTTCGGCGAGCCGCTTCATGCCCTCAATGTCGGGCTCGAGTCGCGCACCTTCGGGCAGCGCCGGCGCGATCGCGTAGCGCTTTTCATAGGTGGCGATGGCGCCGCCGTCGAGTTCGGCGACGACCCGCACCAGGTACTCGCCGCGCGCACCGAACGGCACTGCCAAGCCAGCTTCGCCAGGGTCGCCGGCGACCGCTTCAGGCGCGAGATCGCGAGCCGGTCCGGGCGCGCCGTCCGGACC
>JACDEC010000055.1 GCA_013816645.1 Planctomycetota bacterium | reverse complement strand
CCGGCGAGCAGCGCGGCCCGACCGGTCCGCGACCCTCGCCACACCGGTAGCAGGAAGCGCAGGCCGCGCACGCGGTGCGGGGCCAGGCGCATCAGTCGCCCGCGTTCGCGCAGCGCCTTGGCGACCAGTGCGACCTGGCCGTATTCGAGGTAGCGCAACCCGCCATGGATCAGCTTCGAGGACGCGCTCGAGGTGGCGCAGGCCCAGTCGTCGCGTTCGATCAACGCGGTGCGCAGGCCGCGCAGCGCGGCGTCGTAGGCGATCCAGGCGCCGTAGATGCCGCCACCGATGACCAGGACGTCGAAGGGGTCGCCAGCCAGGCGGCCAGGGTCGCGCTTCACCGCACGGCCGGCGGCAGTCGGCGCGCGGCCTGGTCGACCAGCCAGGGCGCGCGGTCGGAGAGCACGCCATCGACGCCGCAGGCCAGGGCGTGGTCGAGGTGCTTGGCGTTGTTGCAAGTCCAGGTGAAGAGCTTGAGCCCGGCGTCGTGGCAACGCCGGGCGAATTCCGGGGTCAGCCGCCGGCGGTCGATGTCGATGGCGTCGACTTCGCGGGCGATGCGCTCGAGCGCGCGCGGCCTGGTCGAGGTGTTGAGCACCACGCGCAGGCCATCGTCGAGCCGGCGCACCTGGCGCAGCAGCGCGGCGTCGAAGCACAGGATCATGACCTGGCGGTGCAGGCGCCGCTCGGCGACCTCCGCGACCACCCGCTGGCAGAGCCGCTTGGCGCCGGCGGCGCTGCGCGGTGGCTTGAGTTCGATGAGCAGGTCGGTGCCGCGCGCGTAGCGGTCGAGCACGTCTCCCAGGGAGGGCGGATGTTCGCCGCGGAAGTCCTTGCCGAACCACCCGCCGACGTCGGCGTCGCGCAGCCGTTCCCAGGGGATGCGCGACAGCGGCATCAGGCTGCCGCCGAAGCGGGCGAGGGTGCCGTCGTGGCAGACCACGACCTCGTCGTCGGCGGTCAGGCGCACGTCGAGTTCGATGCCGTCGACCCCGGCCGCGACCGCGGCGCTGAACGCGGCGTGGGTGTTCTCGGGATGGTCGGCGGAATCCCCGCGATGGGCGATCAGCAATGGACGGTAGGGGGGCATGACGCTGGTCAGGGTAGGGCACGCAGGTGCCAGGGCCAGATCCGGGGGCGATGTCCTTATGCGTGCCCGGGTCCTGGGGCCAGAGGTCGGTGGGCTGTGCGACTCCGCGCCGTGTCCATGGCCCCATTTTACGCGCGGTCTTTTCACGCTCCCTTGGCGAGGTCGATGATCCCGTGCCCGCGTTTGACGTGGATGTCGTACTCCACCAGCTTGCGATCGAGGGTGACGCGGTTGATGCCCAGCGCCTTGGCGGCGCGCAGCTTGATGCCGCGCTCACGGTTGAGCGCCCAGGCGATCAGGATCCGCTCGGCCTGTTCGAGGAAACGGCCGATGTCCGGGGCGACCGCCTCGGCGTAGCGTTCCAGCGCCACCTGCAGTTCGACCTGGGGATCCTTGCGCGCCTGGACCACCATCGGCATCGCGCCGCGCTGGTCGCGCAGCACGCTGTCGGCGTAGCTGCGGATGGTCGGCGGCACCAGTTCCTCGATGAACACCCGCCCCGGCGCGAGCACCACCGCCTTCTGCACGCAGTTCTCGAGTTCACGCACGTTGCCCGGCCACGGGTAGGCGCAGAGCATCTCCAGGACCTGGCGGGGGATCTCGTCGACCTCCTTGTAGTTCTGGCGGTTGTACTGCTGCAGGAAGTGGTTCACCAGCAGCGGGATGTCCTCGGGCCGTTCGCGTAGCGGCGGCAGCACCAGGTTGACGACGTTCAGGCGGTAAAAGAGGTCTTCGCGGAAGCGGCCGGCCTGGACCTCCTTGACCAGGTCGCGATGGGTCGCGGCGATGATCCGTACGTCGACCGGGATGCTGGCGTGGTCGCCGACACGGTTGATGCAGCGCTCCTGCAGCACCCGCAGCAGGCGCACCTGCGCCTCGGGGCCAATCTCGGCGACCTCGTCGAGGAACAGGGTGCCGCCGTTGGCGACCTCGAAGACGCCCTTGCGGTCGTGGTCGGCGCCGGTGAATGCCCCGCGCACATGGCCGAACAGCTCGCTCTCGAGCAGGGTCGGCGACAGCGCGCCGGCGTTGACGCTGACCATCGGCTTGTGGGCGCGGTGGCTGTGGGTCTGGATCAGGCGCGCCAGCAACTCCTTGCCGGTTCCGGTCTCACCCTGGATGAGCACCGTGGCGCTCGACGCCGCGGCGCGCACCGCCGATGCGATCAGTGAATGCATCATGCCGCTGACGGTGAGGATCTCGTGGCTGCGCACGGTCGGGGTCAGCGACCCGCGCAGGACGTGGTTCTCCTCCGAGAGCTCGCTGACCTCGAGCTGCAGGCGCAGGCGGTCCATGCACCAGCGCGAGAGCACGTCGACGACGAAGGCCGCGGCATCCTCAGCGTCGTGGTGGCTGACCAGCAGTGTGGCGATCGGCACATTGCCGTCGCGCAGCTGGCGGGCGATCACCGGCAGGGCGTCGGTGTGGATCGGCGCGGTGGCGGCGGTGGCGAGTTCGGCGATCTCCTCGACCTCGGGGATGGGCTCGCCGACTTGGAAGGTCCCGGATGGGGTGAGGTGCCCGGGACGGACCTGGAGCCAGATGCCGCCGATCGTCTTCCAGGTCAGGCATTCCTGCCAGAGGCGGTCGAAGATCAGCCGCGGGCCCGTCGCCGGGTCGAGCATCTGAAGCACGGCGCCGACACGGGTGGGCCAGGTGTGCATGGCCAGCACTGCGCACATGGCGAGCCAAGCCCAGGGTGCTGCAAGGTGCGGCATTTCCGACCGACCGTCGGTCAACGGTACCGTCAGCAGGGAGCAACTGCTTCGGGATTAAGCAGCCAGGCAGATTCAGGCGTCGCGCAGGTCGGCCATGCGCGGAGTGTCGTGGCAGCGGGCGAAGGCCTCGGCGTACGGGGCCCCGGCTTCGCGACCCCAGGTGCGGCCGCGCAACTCGACGTGCGCGAGGAAGTCGGGTCGGGCGATGGTGGTCTCGGGAAGGCCGGGTCCGGCCTGGTGGAGCTGACTCGCGTAGCAGCGGATCGCTGCCATCTTGCGCGCCCAGTCCTCGTCGCTGGCGGGAACCAGGAAGTCCGGGGCGATGCGCAGTTCGGCTTCGTAGAACCACAGGCGCGCGCCAGCGACCGCCGGAGCACCGCTGGGCGTGCTCAACTGATGCAGCGCCGCAGCCTTGATCGCCGAGCCCACCAGGACGGCCAGCGCCTGGTGGTCGGGATGACGGGCGTGTCCGTGCAGGCACAGCACCACGCCCGGTCGATGACGACGGATGGCGTCCACGATCGCCGAGCGCGCTCCGAGATCGTCGCGCTGGAGGTGGCCGTCGCGCAGGCCGAGGTTCTCGCGCGAGGCTAGACCGAGCACCGCGCCCGCCTCGGCCGCTTCGCGGGCGCGTTCATCGGCCGTGCCACGGCTGCCGAGTTCACCGCGCGTCGCGTCGACCAGCGCCACCGTCGCGCCCAGGCGCGCGTGCCGGGCGATGGTCGCCCCGCAGTTGATCTCGGCGTCGTCGGGATGCGGCGAGAAGACGAGCACGTCGGCCATCATCGCAGCCTACGTCGCTGCCGCGGAGGCGCCAAGGCCACGATCGGCTGGCCAACCGTGCGTCAGGCTGCAGCGGACGCGGCCGGAACCGATCGCCGCTGAGCGCGTGGATCGTTGCGATCAACGCGCTGTGAATATGGAAGTATGACCCACCTCCGAATCGCTCGCGCCCCCCTTGCTTCAGGGTCGAAATGAATCATCGCATGCGTCTCCTGCTGATCGTCTCCGTCTTCGCCTTGGCCGCATGCGACCGCAGCGCGAGCGATACGCCGCCCGCGACCGCCCGGCCGGTGGAACAGGGGCGCTACATCTTCATGCCGCCCATGGATGACGGTGGGATCAGCAGCGGTCTCCACGCCGTCACCATCTGCCTGCCCGCCGGATACGATGCGACCGATCGGCGCTATCCCGTGCTGTACCTGCTCGACGGCGAGGCCGCGCTGATGACCCGAGGCAACGGGGTCGGCGCCACCATCGGATACGAGATGGCGCACGATCAACTGGTCCACGACGGGTTGATCCATCCCGCGATCCTGGTGGCCGTCCACAATGGGAGCACGCCCCAGGGCGGGGCCGCTCGGGGCAACCGCGGTCTCGACTACCGCCCGTGGCTCCCTTCGGTCAACCAGGAGTCGCGCGCGGAAGGCTATTTCACCTTCTTGAGCACCCAGCTGAAGCCGATGATCGATCGGACCTACCGGACCAAGCCGGAACCAGCGTCCACCGGCGTCGCGGGATTCTCGGCCAGCGGCCTTGGCGCGTTCTGGATGACCTACCTGCATCCCGAGGTCTTCGGCATGGCGCTGTGCCAGTCTCCGGATCTGCGGATGGCCGAGGAATTCTTCGCCACCTACCCGAGGCCGAAGCCGCCGGTCCGCTTGTGGATCGACGTGGGCTCGCGCGAGATCGCCATCGGCCTGCTCGTCGCATGTTATGACGCGAGCCGCGCCCTGATCGCGCAGGGATTCCGCCAGAATGTCGACCTCGCCTTCCAGATCGGGCGCAATCACGGGCACGAGAAGTTCAACTGCAACCAGCGTATGCGCGCTGCCCTGTATTTCCTGCTGCGCACCCAGGAGCCGACCTTCACCGGCGCCGAGATCGTCGAGATCGATGCGACGACCCAGGGTCCGATCCACTTGAGCCGCCCCGGCCGGGCGGTGCTCGAAACCCGCTACGACGAGTGGTTCCGACTGACGGATTGCACCGCCGTACTGATGATCAGCGATCCAGCGAACGTCACGCTCGGCGGCGTGCTCAACGAACTGCGCCCAGTCGGCCCGGGATCGGCGACCCTCACCGCCATGCACACTGGTCGCGAGATCACCCAGACCGTGACGGTCCCGCCGGTGATGGCGCCGATGGCCTGCGCCGTGCTCGAACGACCGGTGACCGTGGATGGCGATCTCTCCGAATGGCAGGCCCTGCCCATCGACGTCACTGGCCCGCGCGCGGGCGAGCCGGCGTCGGCGTGGACGGGCCCGGCGGACCTGTCCTACCGATTCGCCTGCGCGCACGACGAGCGCTTCCTCTACCTCGCGATCCAGACCACCGACGACCTGATCGCCAGCACGGCGGAGCTGGATCCGTGGTTCCAGGACGGCGTGGAAGTGCGCATCGATGCCCGTCCTTCTTCCGAGCGATTGCTCGGCGGTGGGGCCGAGGAGTTCAAGGAGCTCCTGCTGCTGGCCATGAGCCCGGCCAAGGCCGGCGAAACCCGCCAGCCGTTCCAGGTCGCGAAGCTGCCGCCAGGAATCGCCGCGGTCTGCGTAGCCACGGCCATCGGCCACCAGACCGAACTGGCCATCCCGTTCGCCTACCTCGATGAGCAGGCCGGTGGACCGTGGTGCGACGTGCGGGTCAACGTGGTGGTGAACGATCTCGACGACGACTATTCGGGTTTCCGCGGCGACAAGTTGTGGTGGCAGGCCGATTGGCGTACGCCGGGCAGCGCCTGGGGTTCCGGCACCTTCACGCGCTAGCGCCGGATAGGGAGTCGATCTCGCTGAACCAGGTCTATGGTCAGTGCGAGGGCCACCGCCATGACCAGCACGATCAGCCGCGCGATGGCGCGAGCGACGATGACCATCTCCGCTGCCCTGATGGCTGGCACGCTGGCCGCGGCGGTCACGCCGACCTCCGCTGCCCAGAGCCTGGTCCATGACGGTGACCGCTGGGTCTGCCTGGGGGACAGCATCACCGCCTTCAACTGCTACCCGCCGCTCCTGGCGCGGGTGTTCGCGCATTATCATCCCGACGCGACCCTCACCATCGTCAATAGCGGCCATGGCGGGGACACGGCGAGCGCCGACCCGAAGAAACTCGCCGAGCGGGTGCTCCAATACCATCCCACGATCGTCAGCGTCATGTACGGCATGAACGAGGCCATCAACCTCTGGGGCATCGGCCAGCCGAAGGAACCCATCCAGGAGAACTATCGCGCGGCATTGACCGCGATCACCCGGACCCTGCGCGCCCAGGGGATCACCGTGCTGCTGATGTCGCCCTCGCCGACCGATGTGTCGACCCACGCCTATTTCGCCTTGGACAAGACCGATCGGTTCCTGGCCGAGTGCGCCGACATCGTGCGTTCGGTGGCCCAAGCCGAGGGCGCGCACTACGTCCCCGTGCACGAGGCCTTCACCGCGTTCCAGGCCGACCTGCCGCGCGGCGTCGCCTTGACCGGCGATGGCGTCCATCCCTCGGCCCTGGGTCAGTACTGCATCGCCCGAGCCCTGTGGCAAGCGTGCGGGTTCGCCAAGCCACTCAGCACCGGTTCGGACCGTCCGCTGCAGGTCGAGCGCGACCCGCCACCGCAGGTCACCGTGCGGCTGGGATCGCGCTTCGTCTCGCCGGGAGCGACCGGGTTGGAGCTGCGTCTCGACGCCACGTCGGCGCAGACCGTGGAGGTGACCTGGAGCGTGGCGCAGAAGCTCGCGCATCAGCAGGGCAACGCGCCCATCCATGCCTCGCCGCTCGCACGCGGCGCGCAGACGTTGGAACTGGTCGCGGGGGCCAACACCTGGACCCTGCCATTGGCGCAGGAGCACGTGCCCTCCGACATCGGACGGAGCGCCGACATCCTGCTGGATCTCCGGGTCGGGGATCAGCGCCAGCTCTGCATCATCGACCTGAGCCGGACCCGCGTGCTGCATTTCAAGGAGGACAAGGTCTCGGGATCGTTGGAGAGCGAACTCGCTCGCCCGGAAGGCAAGCGCCTGGCGACCTGGGAGGCGCAGCGACTGGGCGACCGCTTGGCCGTGAACATCGAGGTGTTCGACCGCGAGCTCGTCTCGGGCAACGAGGTCTGGCCATTCAGCCGCGACGGGCTGAACCTGATGTTCGATTTCCGGCCCAAAGAGCGTTTCGCCGACATCGGCGTGGACCGCGAGGTCACCCAACTGTTCGTCAACGTTCGCGATGAACCGTTCTTCGCGACCGGATTGCGGGCCTGGACCGGTTGGGGCATGGATTTTTCGTCCTATGTCGCCGCGAGCCGGACCTCGACCGGCTACACCATCCGCCTGCTCATGCACGATCACTTCGATCTCAGGCGGCCGGCGAAACTCTCCGATCGGGACTTCATCGGTCTGCTCGTGGCCGTGGGCGAGCACGCCACGGTGAACGGCGCGGTCGCGGGCAGCATCGTCACCAATCAGCACAACGACGCGCCGGTGTATCTCTACGCCAACAATCTGATGATCCTCGACCTGCGCGATCAGCTGCCGGGCGATCAGGTCATCAACGCGCACCTCACCACGGTGCAGGCGCCCTAGGTTTCAGTGGCGCGGGGGGCCATGCGCAGTGTACGCGAGCGATGGTGCTGCGATGCATAGGCATGCGCTGCAGGGCCGCGCCTGTGCCGCGCATGGCATGAGTCGTTGGACAGATCGGTCCCACGCTGGAGCGCAGAGGAGCCCAGTCATGAGTGCCATCACACGCGTCTGGATCGACGTCGACTGCATCTGCTGCCAAGCCTGCGTGAACGCCCTGCCCGAGGTGTTCGCGCTTCCGGACGATCGCGCCATGGTCGTTGGCGCGGTGCGGATGGATGGGCTCACCTCGGCGAACGACACGGAGTTCAGCGCACTGAATGGGAATGGCGTCGCGCTGTCGGAGCAGATCCGTGAAGCGGCGAGCGGATGCCCGGTCGACATCATCAAGTTCGAATGACCTGGCCACGGAAGGTCATTGGAACGTTGGCCGATGTCGACCAACGTTCCACCGATGGTTCGATCGCGCATGACGGAATCCAGGCAGGGGACCGCGGATCGCTAGATCGCAGTGAATGGATCAGCCGGGTCGTTCCTGGTGCCGCAGTACTGGCAGTATGACTGCTTGGACATGAGATTTTTTCCGCAGCTGACGCACATTTTAAGTGCCGGACCAAGTCGATTATCGATTTTCCCGTCGCGAGCGTCGATCTCCAGGACCATGGCCTTGAGTTCGGCATCCGACAACGCGAGCTTGTCCTTGAGCAGTTCCCAAAGAGCCGCGTTGAGCAGGACCAAGCGATCGAGCCTTGCGGTGGCGTGCTGCAGGTCCCCGACAAGGTTCGTGGCCAGGCTGTTGGCCCGCGCAGCCTCAGTGGATGCTACGAATGGACGGCGACGCTGATAGATATCGGTGAAGAGATCGTCCATTGAAGCGTCTCTTTCGCACTGACGCAGGAGGCATCGAGGACTGCGTCGGCTCAGCGGAGGATCGCGCCATGCACACCGAGGGCAATCGGAAGGCGCTGGTCATGCGCGGTCGAACGACGTTTATCTCCTCATCGCGGCTGGCTACGCCGAACGCCCCTGCTCGGGATCGGGCTCTTCCGCGATCAGCCGCAGGATCGGCTGGAGATAGGCGCGCTTCTTCATGTCCTGGAGGTCGGCTTCCATGAGCTGTTCGAGCGACCACTGGTCCTCGGCCGGGGTCTTGTCGCGGTACAGGCCATCGGCCACGTTCCAGAGCAGGAACAGCTTCTCGGGTTTGGCGCGCTCAGGACCGAGGGCGACCACGCGTTCGGCAGCGGCGCGCAATTCCGGGACCGTGGTGATGCCGCAGGTGCGCGCGAGGCGGCGATTCGGCCAGAAGGCCAGTTGTTCCCAGGTCGTGCCGGCGCTCGCCGCGAACAGCGAACCCCAGTAGAAGGTCTGGGTCGCTTCCATCAGGTAGGAGTCGTCGTGCGTGCCGTCGAGCACGCCGCAGAGTTCGCCGAGTTCCTCGCCCCAGCGCGCCAACAGCTTGGCGCGGTCGCCGCCGAGCAGCAGGCTCACCGTGCCGGGGATCTTCTCGCCCTGGGCAGCGCAGAAGTCGCGCACCGTGGCCGCGTCGGTCGCGAGTTGGAGGTAGATGCGGTAGATGCGACGCGGGCTGGCCATGGGAGCGCGACATCGTCGGCCTGGACGGGCGATGACAAGGCCGGCGGCGGATGCGTATCAGCCGGGCGCGAAGCGAGGGCAATGCTCGCGCGCCCCGCGGTTCACCCCATCGCGCTCACGGCTTTTCGGGCACGCACACATCGCCCATCACCGCGGGGTCCTCGACCGGCGTCGGGGTTACCGGGGCCCGTTCGCGCGGGGCGACCGCGCCCATGTGGACTTCGCCTTGGATCGGCATGGCGACCTTGCCCATTTCCGGTGACGTCGGCTCCGGGTCGACGATCGGGGCCGGGCTGCCCATGGGCGGTGGGGGGTCGCTCACCGGCTGCTGCTGGGTGTGGGTGGTTGGTTGGGCGACGGTCGGCTGCTGATCGCCGCCACAGCCGTACGCCGACATGGCGATGATCGCGGCCAAGCCGTTGGTCAGCAGGTAGCGCTTGGCGCGGCTGCGGCGCAGGCGCCCCGCGGCATCAGCGGCGGAGCGCACGCAGACGTGCTCGCCTTGCGCGATCCGTTCGGGGAGTTCCATGCGCAGGAAGCGGTCGGCTTGGCTCGGCGCCATGGTCGAGACGTCGACCACGGTCTTGGCGCAGGAGGCGCAGTGGCGGCCCTGGCCGTCCGGGGTCATGCCGTCCCAGCGTTCGTGGCAGGGGGAGGCGATGCGCAGGTCGCTCATGGGAGACTCCATGTCGGTTTGGACGGGCTGCGCCGCCGATAGTTCCCAGCTTCCGCCCTTGCGACCTCATCCATCGCTTTATGCTGATGGACCGATGGATGGCAGGTCTGCCCTCCGTCCCACCCGCCCGTCTGCGAAGGAACCTCCCATGGCCAAGCCGCTTCCCACACAGGACTTCCTCGTCGCCGACCTCGGTCTCGCTCCCTGGGGACGCAAGGAGATCGCCATCGCCGAGCACGAGATGCCCGGCTTGATGGCCATCCGCCGCAAGTTCGCCAAGGCCCAGCCGCTCAAGGGTGCGCGCATCGCCGGCTCGCTGCACATGACCATCCAGACCGCGGTGCTGATCGAGACGCTGCAGGCGCTCGGCGCCGAGATCCGCTGGGTGTCCTGCAACATCTACTCGACCCAGGACCACGCCGCCGCCGCGATCGCCGCGGTCGGCACCCCGGTGTTCGCCAAGAAGGGCGAGACGCTGCAGGAGTACTGGGACTACACCCACCGGCTGTTCACCTGGCAGGGCGGCGGCACGCCCAACCTGATCCTCGACGACGGCGGCGATGCGACCCTGCTCGTCCACCTCGGCTGCGAGGCCGAGAAGAGCCCGAAGGTCGTCGAGAAGAAGCCGGAGAGCGAAGAGGAGGCGGTGCTGCTGTCGTCGATCAAGCGCACGCTGCAGAAGGACCGCTTCTTCTACTCGCGCATCGCCAAGAACCTGGTCGGCGTCAGCGAGGAGACCACCACCGGCGTGCACCGTCTCTACGAGCGCGTCAAGGCGGGCACGCTGATGTTCCCGGCGATCAACGTCAACGACTGCGTGACCAAGTCCAAGTTCGACAACCTCTACGGCTGCCGCGAGTCGCTGATCGACGGCATCAAGCGCGCAACCGACGTGATGATCTCGGGCAAGAAGGCCGTGGTCTGCGGCTACGGCGACGTCGGCAAGGGCTGTGCGCAGGCCTTCCGCGGCCAGGGCGCCACGGTGTTCATCACCGAGATCGACCCGATCTGCGCGCTGCAGGCGTGCATGGAAGGCTTCCAGGTCGTGACCATGGAGGACGCCGCCGCGTTCGGCGACATCTTCGTCACCACCACCGGCAACGTCGACGTCATCACCCGCAAGCACATGGATGCGATGAAGCACAACGCCATCGTGTGCAACATCGGCCACTTCGATTCCGAGATCGAGGTCGTCGGGCTCAAGGGCCTGGACTGGGAGGAGATCAAACCCCAGGTTGACCACATCATCTGGCCCGGTCGCAACGGCAAGCCGGGCAAGCGCCTGATCCTGCTCGCCAAGGGCCGGCTGGTGAACCTCGGCTGCGCCACCGGCCATCCGTCGTTCGTGATGTCCAACAGCTTCTGCAACCAGACCCTGGCGCAGATCGAGCTGTGGACCAAGCACAAGGACATGGAGAAGAAGGTCTACCTGCTGCCCAAGCACCTCGACGAGGAGGTCGCGCGCCTGCATCTCGACCAGCTCGGCGCCAAGCTCACGAC
>JACDEC010000455.1 GCA_013816645.1 Planctomycetota bacterium | reverse complement strand
CGCGTCCCCCGTCCCGGCCATGCGCCCGCGCGCCACCGGCGTCAGCACCTCGGCCAGCTGCTGCAGCGTCAGTCGCGAGAGCTCGCCGATGTCGTAGCCGGCGAAGGTCACCGACAACGCGGCCCGCTTCAGGCGCTTGCCGTCGCAGTCCGGGCAGGGCGCGCCGAGCATGAAGCGCGCGGCGCGCCGCTTCATCAGCGGGCTCTGGGTGGTCGCGAAGGTGTGCAGCACGTGCCTGCGCACGCCGGTGAAGGTGCCGAGGTAGCTCGGCTCCTCCTTGCGGCGCAGGGCGGCGCGGGTCTGCGCCGGGCTGTAGCCGGAGTAGACCGGCACCGTCGGTTGCTCGTCGGTGAACAGGATCCAGTCGCGCTGCGTGCGCGGCAGATCGCGCCACGGCGTGTCGATGTCGTAGCCCAGGCTGACCAGGATATCGCGCTGGTTCTGCCCGCCCCACGCCGGCGGCCAGGCGGCGATCGCGCGCTGGCGAATGGTCAGGGTGTCGTCGGGCACCATCTTCCGCTCGGTGACCTCGTAGACGCGGCCCAGGCCCGAGCAGGCCGGGCAGGCGCCCTGCGGGGTATTGGGCGAGAAATCCTCGGCGAACAGCATGGCTTGGCGCGCGGGATAGCTGCCGGCGCGCGAGTAGAGCAGGCGCAACAGACTCGACAGGGTGGTCAGGCTGCCCACCGACGAGCGCGCGCTCGGCGTGCCGCGTTGCTGCTGCAGGGCGACCGCCGGCGGCAGCCCGTCAATGGTGTCGACCGCCGGGGCGCCGACCTGGTCGATCAGCCGCCGCGCGTAGGGCGAAACCGATTCGAAGTAGCGGCGCTGGGCCTCGGCGTACAGCGTGCCGAAGGCCAGCGACGACTTGCCCGAGCCCGAGATGCCGGTGAACACCACCAGGGCATCGCGGGGGATGTCGACGTCGACGTCCTTGAGATTGTGTTCGCGCGCGCCGCGCACGCGGACGAAGCCGCGATCCGCGGTCGCTGCGCTGTCGCGAGGGGGAGGAGGTCCGTGCATGGATGGGCCTGCGGGGAGCAGGCCATCATCTTACCCGATGCCTTCGTGGTCGCACCGACAACGCAGGTGGGGCGCACGATCGTCGTGCAGGTCTAGTTGCGCCGCCGCGGTCGATCTCGTCCTGCAGTTGCTGGAGGGTCAGGTCGGGGGCCAGGCCGTTGATCTGCATGGATGCTCGGGGGAGGGGTTGGGCTGGTCGCGGGCGACCGGTCCCGGCCAGCATCGGCGCCCGGCTCCACGATGCCACCACCGGCGTCGCGGGTGTCGAAGGGGGGTCGCTGCCGCGGTCGATGCTGCACCTTTGGCGACGGCCGGGGCTCGTTGGCAGGATGCTGAAAAAGCATTCTGCGGGGGCCCGGGGGACGAAGTCCCCCGAAATAAAGAGGCCAGAGCCTGCGGATTTCGCGGAAAATCGGCGCGCCAGCGCCCCGCGAAATCCGAATGCGACTAGCGGGCTGCTGTTTTTCAGCAGCCTGCTAGCATGCCGCCCATGCCCGATCCCGCCGTTCCCTCCGCTGGTGAACCGGTGCTGCGCACCGTCGGCCTGACCAAGGTCTACACCGACTTCTGGGGCCGCCCGCGGGTGACCGCGCTCGATCGACTCGATCTCGAGGTCCGGCGCGGCGAGGTCTTCGGCCTGCTCGGACCCAACGGCTCGGGCAAGACCACGACCATCAAGCTGCTGCTCGGCCTGATCAAGCCGACCCGCGGCGACGCCTTCGTGTTCGGTCGCGACCCCGACGACGCCTCGGTCAAGCAGCGGCTCGGCTACCTGCCCGAGGAGACCTACCTCTACCGCTTCCTCGACGCCGAGGAGACCCTGCGCTTCTTCGGCGGGTTGTTCCGCATCCCCGGCGACGTCCTGCGCAAGCGCATCGACGAACTCATCGAACTGGTCGGGCTCGGCCATGCCCGCAAGCGTCGGCTCGGCGAATATTCGAAGGGCATGGCGCGCCGGCTCGGCCTGGCCCAGGCGCTGATCAACGATCCCGACCTGGTGGTGCTCGACGAGCCGACCTCGGGCCTCGATCCGCTCGGCTCGGCCGAGGTCAAGGACCTGATCGTCCGGCTCAAGGCCCAGGGCAAGACCATCCTGCTGTGCAGCCACCTGCTCGCCGACGTCGAGGACGTGTGCGACCGGCTCGCCATCCTCTACCAGGGCGTGCTGCGCGAGAGCGGCCGGGTCGAGGAGCTGCTCACCGCCGAGGAGCGCATCAGCGTCGAACTCAAATCGCCGAGCGCCGAGGTGCTCGCGGCGGTGCGCGCCGCCGCGGGTCCCAGCCTGGTCGGCGTCAGCCACCCGCGCGAACGGCTCGAGGCGCACTTCCGGCGGATCATCTCGGCAGCGGCTTCGGGCGCATCTGCCGGCGACGACCGGCGCGCGGGCCCGCCCACGTGACCAGACTGCTCGCCGGTGTGCGCGGCATGGCGTTGCTGACCTGGCGCGAAGCCTGGCGCAGCCGCCTGTGGCTGGTCTTCGTCGGCATCGCCGTGCTGTTCCTGCTCGGCGTGCCGCGCATGCAGGCGGTCGACCCTTCGGCGCGGCTCAAGCTGTCGGTGATGGCGGTGACCAGCGGCACCGGCTTCGCCGTCACCCTGCTCGCCGTGCTGATCGGCGCGGCCGGTCTGCGTCGCGACCTCGAATCCAAGACCGCCTACACGCTGTTCGCCAAGCCGATCCCGATCGCCGGCTATCTGCTCGGTCGTTGGACCGGGACGATCGTCTGGCTGCTCGCCGGCAGCGTCGCCTTGGCGGTGGTCGGTGTCGCCACCGTCGCCTTGCAGGGACGCGGCCTGCCGACCATGCGCCGGGCGGTGATGCCGGCGGAATGGCGCCAATTGAGCGCGGCCGGCGAGGTGGTCGAGGTCGAGTCGCGGCGCAACCGTCTGCGCCTGGGCGGCCAGACCGGCAACGGCGTGCGCTGGGAGTTCACCGGCGTCGAACGTCCGCCGCCCGGCGAGGAGCTCGAAGTCCTGCTGCGCGCCGAACTCACTCCCACCGATCCCGATAATCCCGTCGAGCAGTTGCGGATCGAAGTCCACGCCCGCTGCCGCGATGCCGCCGGCGCCGAGCGCGATCGCGTGCTCGAGCTCGACGCCAAGAGCCCGTACGGGCACGGCGACGGGGCCGCGCAGCGCGGGCGCGTGCACATCATCAGCCGCGACGAGGGCAGCCGCGACCTCGGCCAGGATTACCTGCGCCTGCGCCTGCCCCCGGACGCGATCGGCGCCGACGGGCGCGTCGCCATCGACCTCATCCGCCTTGAAACCAGCGCCGACCTGGTCCTCGACCGCGATGGCAGCGCGCGCATCGCCAAACCGGCGGGCGGGCTGCTGGTCAACCTGCTGCGCGGCGCCGCGGCCGATCTCGCTGCCG
>JACDEC010000454.1 GCA_013816645.1 Planctomycetota bacterium | reverse complement strand
GCTTATGGCCTCACCCGGTATCCCGAATCCGCGCAACCAGCCGCTGAATCATCAGCCGCACGACGCTCGCACGATCAACCAGCGCCATGGCCACCGCTGCGTCCAGGCACCCGCAATCCTGCGCGATCATCACCTGCGCTTCGACTTCCGCGACGGAACCGCTGGCGATCTTCAGGAATCGGAGGAATTCGCGATCTGATCCGCGCGCGGACCCCTCGGCGATGTTGCTGGCCACCGAGATCGCTGCTCTGCGCAGCTGCGAGGTCAGATCGCCTTCCGCGCGCATCGTTGCGGTCGCGACCGATACCTCGCGCACGAGATCCCGCGCTTGTTGCCAAACCTGCAGATTGACGAAACGTGACATAGCGTTGAGTCCTTCCATGCCACCGGGCGCCGGGACCGCGCGCAGCAGTCAAGGTCGCCCCCGGCGCCGAGCGCAGCGAGGGCAACCTTGACGGCGAGCACGCCCCGGAGACTGGGGGCGTGAAAGGACGGAGCCCCGAACTTGACGTGCGGCGAGCTTCCCGAGCTTCCCGAGCTTCCCGAGCTTCCCGAGCTTCCCGAGCTTCCCGAGCTTCCCGAGCTTCCCGAGCTTCCCGAGCTTCCCGAGCTTCCTCGAGTCCTTGCTCACCGATCGGCGCGAGGAAGCAGGGAAGCTGGGGAAGCTGGGGAAGCGGGGGAAGCTGGGGAAGCTCGGGAAGCGGGAAGGCAGTTCGCGGATCAATCTCCCGCCCACCGGTCTTGACCAAGGCCCAGCGCGGGAACAGTGGCGCGCAGATGGATCTCGCCCTCGCCGCCAAGGCTGTCGTGCTCGGGATCATCGAGGGCGTCACCGAGTTCCTGCCGATCTCGTCGACGGGACATCTGGTGATCGCGGCGGATCTGCTCGACTTCGCCGATCCCGGCGAGGTCTTCACCGTGGTCATCCAGCTCGGCGCGATCCTGGCGGTGTGCTTCTATTACCACCGGCGACTGTGGCAGCTGGTGCGCGGGATGTGCACCGGCGACGGGGCGTCGTGGCGCTTCGTGGCCAACGTGCTCATCGCCTTCATCCCGGCGGCGATCGCGGGCGTGCTGCTCGATGACTGGCTCGACGCGCACCTCTTCAATCCGCCGACCGTCGCCGCGACCATGCTATTGGGCGGCATCGCCATCATCGGCATCGAGCGGACGCGGCACGAGCCGCGCTGGACCGACGCCGCCGCCCTGCCGCCGCGTACCGCCCTGGCCATCGGGCTGTGCCAACTGCTCGCCCTGGTGCCCGGCGTGTCGCGCAGCGGCGCCTCGATCCTCGGCGCGATGTGCCTGGGCGTCGACCGCCGCGCCGCGACCGAGTTCAGCTTCTTCCTCGCCATCCCGATCATGATCGGGGCCTCGGGCTTGAAGTTGTTCAAGCACGGCGACCGGCTCGGCGAGCACGGCCTGTCCGCCATCGCCATCGGCTTCGTGGTCAGCTTCCTGGTCGCCCTGGCGGTGGTGCACTGGCTGCTCAAGTTCGTCGCCCGCCACGATTTCGTGCCCTTCGCCTGGTACCGCATCGTCGCCGGCATCGCGCTGGTGGTGGCCATCGCTTTGGGCTGGATCCGCTCCTTCCCCGCCTGAGCGTGGGCGGATGCCCCTGATCGTCCTCGACGGCATCGACGGCTGCGGCAAGTCGACCCAGATCGAGCTGCTCGCCAAACGACTCGAGGCGCTGGGCCGCGCGCACCGCCGCCTGCGCGAACCCGGCGGCACCGCGCTCGGCGAAGCCCAGCGCCGCATCCTGCTCGACCCCGCGACCAAGGCCTGTCCTGAAGCCGAGCTCTTCGGCTACCTGCAAGCGCGCGCGCAACTCTGCCGCGAAGTCATCGCCCCCGCGCTCGCCGCCGGCGAGGTGGTGCTGCTCGACCGCTTCTATTTCTCGACCATCGCCTACCAGGCCTACGGCCTCGGCCTGCCCCAGCCCGAAGTGCGTGCCGCGATCCGCCTGGCCACCGGCGGCATCGTCCCCGAGCTCGCCCTGTGGTTCGACGTCGACCCTGCCGAGGCTGCCCGCCGCCGCGCCCGCGCCCGCGCCGGCGAGGACCGCATCGAAGCCCGCGGATTGGACTACCTGCGCAAGGTCCACGACGGTTTCGCGGAGATGGCGTCCGCCGGCGAGATGGTGCGCGTGGATGCCGGTCTCCCGCCAGCAGACATCGCGAAAGTGGTGTGGGGCGCGGTCATACCGTTGATCGGGTAGCTTCTCCCAGCTTCTCCCAGCTTCTCCCAGCTTCCCCAGCTTCCCCAGCTTCCAAAAGCTGTTCGAGCCAAAGTAGCAGGAAAGCCAGGAAAAGGTCAGCAGGAGAAGCTGAGAGAAGCTGTGAGAAGCTGCGAGAAGCACGGAAAAGCTCGGGAAGCTTGCAGGCTGGTGACGGTGGCGGCCGGTGGCATATGAGGTACCAGTCGCGCCGCCGCCCTCGGCCCGTTACCCTCCCGCAGTGCACATCGTCCACGTCATCGCGCGACTCAACGATGGCGGCCCCGCGCGGGTGATCGAACAGCTGGTCCTCGCCCTCGCCCCGCTCGGTTTCCGCGCCACGGTGCTCGCCGGGGCGACGGCGCTGGACGAGCCCGACCTTAGCGACCGCCTGCGCGCCGCCGGGGTGGCGGTCGAAACCCTGCCCGCGCTCGGTCGCAAACTGCGGCTCGACGAGGACGTCCGCGCCTTCCGCCAGCTGATGCGGCGCCTGCGTGCATTGGCTCCCGATGTCGTGCACACCCACACCGCCAAGGCCGGGGCCATCGGCCGGGTCGCCTGCCGGGTGCTCGGCCTGCCGTGCCTGCACACCTACCACGGCCACGTCCTCGATGGCTACTTCCGGCCGGCGGCAAACGCCGCCGCGCGGCTCGCCGAACGCATCTGCGCCGGCACCGCCCACCACCAGGCGTTGACTCCGACGCAACTGCTCGATCTGCGCGAACGCTTCGGCGTGGGTCGTCACGGCCGCTGGCATTGCCTGCCGCCGCCGGTGGCGCCGGTGACCAGGCGTGGCGCGCAGTGGCACGCCCGCCTGCAGCCGGGCGTGCCGGTGGTCGGGTTGCTCGGTCGCCTGGCACCGGTCAAGGACGCAGGCCTGTTCATCGACGCGCTGGTCGAGCTGCGTCGCCGTCAGCCCGTGCAGGGCGTGATCTGCGGCGATGGCGGCGAACGCCCAGCGCTCGAAGAGCGCGCGCGCCAGTCCGGAGTGCCCGTGGTCTTCACTGGTTTCGTGCCGGCGGGCGAGGCGCTCGGGGCGATGGACGTGCTGGCCATCACCAGCCGCAACGAAGGCCTGCCCCTGGTCGCGGTCGAAGCCGGGTCGGTTGGCGTGCCCGTGGTCGGCTCAGCGGTGGGCGGCGTGCGCGACCTGATCCGCTGGGGCGCCGTGCGCGGGGCCGAGC
>JACDEC010000453.1 GCA_013816645.1 Planctomycetota bacterium | reverse complement strand
GCGTCGATCCGTGCCCGCCCGAGTAGCTCAGCGGTAGAGCAGCGCTTTCGTAAAGCGAAGGTCGGAGGTTCAATTCCTCTCTTGGGCACCACCATTGCGGCGGACGACCTCGGGACCTCCCGGGGTCTCTGCGTTGGTGGGGAACGGCCGTGGCTGAAAGCCCTCCGCTGGCGCTGGTAAGCGCGCGCATTGATTGACCCACTCGCACCACTTGAAGCGAAGTAGTGGTCGCATTCATCCCGATCGACGACACATCTGAGGATGTCTGCCCACGTTGGCGGCCAGGGGGGAATCATGGCTACGGCATGGAAAGCCACGCACGAGCTCACCTTCATCCCGCGCGATGGCGGCGGGAACCAGCGGGTCCTGGTGATGGTGGTCCCGGATCGTGCCCATCCCGGCGACTTCCATGCCTTCGTCCAAGCCGAATGGCCGGGTGACAGCGCGTGCTGGAGCTGCTCGAACCGGACCTGGACGTGGTTGGGCATGCCCGGGCCCGATGGCAAACCCGGCACCGTCACGCTGCGCGGCCTGGATCGCTCGGACACCTCGCCGAGCGGCATGAAGGTGATCTTCGGCGACGACAAGCGCACCCAGCACTGATCCCCGACCTGGTTCGGGACGTTACGCCAGCTTGTAGGTCAGTTGCCAGGCGGCATCGGCGCCCGCTGGCGCCTCGGCCAGGCGCACGAGGTCGTTGCGGACGCTGGCAGGCAGCGCGCCGCGGAAGCGGTCGGTGACCAGGATTTCGCCGGCACGGGCGGTGTCTTCGCCGAGCTTTGATGCGGCATTCACCTCGGGGCCGAACACGTCGGTGTCGCCGACCCGCAGCATCTGCCCCCAACCGAGTCCGATGCAGAGCAGGATGTGCTCCTCGGCGGCGCGCCCGACGTTGTACTGCTTGCAGGCCTGCTGCATCGCCAACGAACAGGCCAGCGCCCGTTCGGGGTGGCGGAAGATCACCAGCATCGAGTCCGCTTCGACCTTGAGCAGCACGCCATCATGGTTCTCGAGCACCGGGGTCAGGATGCGCATCGATTCATGGATGGTCTGCAGGAAGTGGATGATGCCGAACTGCGCCACCCGACGGGAGAATCCGCTGAGGTCGGTGAACATCACCGCCCATTCCTCGCCGAACAGGTCCCAGATCCGCTTGTCGAGCGCCGCCTTGTCGGTGCCAGCGTGGGTGCGCTCCTCGATCAGCTGCTGGAGGCGGGAAGCAGAAGCCGAGGTGACGATCGAGCGGGCGTAGGGGGAGAACATGGGGGAGGACGGGGGCGGGGGGTGGGGGTCGGATCCAGCGGGCACCGTTACCTTAGATCGGCACCTTGAAGACCAGCTTCCGGAAGGGGGTCGCGGTCGCGACGCGGTGCAGGACCGGTTTATGCGCGTCCTGCGGATAGAAGATCGCGAACCAGCCGGGGTCGACCACCAGCCGCGTGGCCGGGCGTTCGGGCTGCGCGTAGAAGGCGATGTCGCCGTCCGGCGCGAAGTCGTCTTCGACGCGGAGCTCGGCGGTCGGGATCCAGTCCATGCACTCGCCGCCGGACAGGTTGACCTGGATGTCGATGTTGGCGCGGTGCGACTCGAAGCGGCGCTCGCGCGGATCGTGCGTGCTCCCGCTCTCGATGATGACGGCCAGACCGTCGCCGAGTTCACGGCGGCCGTCGGCCGCGGCCAGGTTGCGCTGCTCGCCGCACCAGGCGAAGGCGCGCGCGAACCGGGGGTGCAGGCCAGCGTAGCGGTCGGCGTCGGCGAGCGGCGCGAGGATCACCGCGTCACGCTGCGGACGAGTTCGCGACGATGAAACGGTCGAGCGCGCGCAGGCTCGCGAAGGCCGTTTTGCCGGCTTCCATGTCGGCGATCCGCACCTTGTATTGCCGTTCGACGATGACCGCGAGTTCGAGCGCGTCGATGCTGTCGAGCCCGAGCCCGGCGCCGAACAGGGGAGCGTCGGGGTCGATGTCCTCGGGACGGATCTCCTCGAGGTTCAAACCGGCGACGATGTGCGTGGCGAGACGCAGGAGCTGACCATCCATCCGCGCAGGGTAGCGGGGCAGAACTTGGCGCAAGCGCACTGACCGTGACCTGTCGGAAGGACCTTCGTCTCAGGCGCGGATGCGCAGTTCGGCCCAGGCGAGATGCGGGGGACGATCGGCTTCGATGCGGGCGAGCAGCACGGCGGAGGCACCTTCGGCGAGCAATTCATCGGCGACCGCGCGCCCTTGGCCGTCGTTGGCGCCGAGCAGCGCCATGCCGGCGCCGTGCAACGCGAGCCGGATGCTGGCTTCGCCGACCGCGGTGCTCGGCAGGGTGTAGGCGAAACGCTGGGGATCGACCGCGCCGCTGCGCCGGGCCTGCTCGAAGGCCCGGTCGGTCGCGGCGCAGCCGTGTTCGCTGAGCAGCATGATCGCGCAGTCGGCGGGCAGGGGAGCGAGCAGCCGGCCGAGGCTGACCAAAGCGCGGCAGGCGAGATCCATGCGGCCCCAGGACGCATCGATCGCGCCGAGCACCTCGCGCGCCCCCAGGCGCGGCAGCGACGCGCCGGCAGCGGGTTCGGTCCAGGCCCCACGTCGCTCGGCGCATCGCCAACCCGCGGCGTCGAGTTCAGCCCGGGCTGACACGGCGACGGCGACCCGATCGAGCGGCCGCGGAGCCTGGGCGCCGATCAGGATCGCTCCATTGAGGCCGCCGAATCCGGCGTTGGCCACCAGCACCGGACCATCGGCGACGCGATGGTCGCCGGCGCCGAGCAGCGGGATGTCGCCGGGGCAGCCGCGACGGCTCAGGGCATGGATGCCGGGGACCACGCCGCGCCGACGGATATGCACGGCGAGCACCGCATCAGCGAGCCCGCAGGCGCCCAGGCTGTGGCCGAGCAGGCCCTTGCTCGCGGTCACCGGCGCGGTCGGGCAGACCGCGGCGTACGCCAGGCTTTCGGCGTCGTCGTTGTAGCGCGTGCCGGTGCCATGGGCGATCACCAGCGCTGGCGTGACCACGCCGCCGCGAGCCAGCGCTTGCCGGCATGCCGCGGCCAGGCCGGCACCGTTGCGGTCTGGACCGGTGAGATGGTTCGCGTCCATGCCCGCGCCCCACCCTTGGAGGTGGTCTGCGCCATCTTCCTCCAGCACCACCGCTGCCGCGGTCTCACCGAGCGTGAGTCCGGTGCGATCGGCGTCGAACGGCCGGCAACCGTCGCTGGCCAGGGCCCGCAACGCGGCGAAACCCTCGCGGACGAAATCGCCGAGCCGGTCGCCACCGAGCACCAGCACCCGGCGTTTGGCGCCGCTGGCGACGCGGCGAGCCGCGACCCCAAGCGCCACGGTGCCGCTCGCGCAGGCGGCGCTGACTGCGAATGACTCGGCGCAAAAGGCTTCGCCCAATCGCGCGGCGAGCCAAGCGGGTCCGCCG
>JACDEC010000452.1 GCA_013816645.1 Planctomycetota bacterium | reverse complement strand
CCAGCCTGTGCGATCTCCCCGGCCTGGCACCGTTCTTCACCGGCCCCGAAGGCCAGCGCCACAAGGTGACGCTGCCGCCGCCGCACGACCACGCGGTCGAGACCTTGACCGAACGCATGCGCGGCGAGCTGCTGCGGCGCGAGCCCGGCTACCGTCTGCTCGCGCGCGCGCTCGCGCTCGAGCTGCTGACCACCATCGACCGCGTCGCCACCGACAGCGACAACCCGACCGGCCCCGCCGCCGGGCCGGTCGCCACCGCGGTGGCCTACCTACACGCCCACGCCGGCGAGGAGGTGACCATGGCCGAACTCGCCGTCGAGACCGGCTTGAGCGCCAACTACCTCGGAGAACGCTTCAAGACCGAGCTCGGGGTTCCCGTCGCCGACTACCTCAATCGACTGCGCGTCGATCGCGCGCGCGAGCTACTCGCGGGCAGCGACCGCTCGGTGACGGACATCGCTGACGTCGTGGGATTCGCCGGGATCAGCTACTTCGGCAAGGTCTTCCGCCGATTGACCGGGCACACCCCGCGGGAATACCGGGTGCTGGCGCGAGGGATCTGACGTCGCCGACTGCATCACCCGCAAGGGATCGGGAACGTCGCACGCCTGCGCGGGTCTCGCGCGTCGACCGGCTGCTCGCCCAGCGCTTGCGCCGACGGTCGCGGGCGGTGCCATCGCCGCATGATCGACGATTCCAGTCAGGTCCTGGCCATCGCCACCGTTCCCGTGGCCTTCATCCTGCCGTTGCGTCACGCCGTGCTGCGGCCCGGACTGCCCGCGGAATCAGCCCGCTTCGGCATCGATGACCTCCCCGCCACCGTCCACCTCGCGGGAATGCTGGGACAGCAGGTGGTCTGCTGCGCCACCTTCACCCCCATGCCGTACGCGGAACGACCCGCCTGCCAGTTACGCGGCATGGCGACTGCGCCCGAACATCGCGGTCGGGGCTTCGGAGCGAGCGTGCTGCGCGCTGGCGAGCGCATCTGCCTCGCCGAAGCCGCCACGGTCCTGCTGTGGTGCAATGCCCGCATCGGGGCCGTACCATTCTACCAAGGCCAAGGCTGGCAGATCGCCTCGGCGGTGTTCGACATCGCAGGCGTGGGACCCCATCACGTCATGCACAAGCTGGTGAGCCGGGCGGTCAGCTCGGAAATGCCTGATGCACGTTAGTGTTCCAACTCGACTTGTGACGACCAGGACGGCCCTCTGCGCTGGATCCTTCGAGCCGATGGCAAATAGTCGGTCACCAAATATTCTCATTATTCTTTATAGAGTGCCTTTACGCTTATTCCCGTTTTACGGAGCTCCCCCATGCCCATCGCCTCCTGGTCACATCTGCCTCGCCTGGCAGCCACCATTCTGCTGGTGATGACGCTCGACCACGGGCTGCCGAGCGCCGAGGAACCGACCACCGTCGCGTTGCGGGCGATCGGCGAGCTGCGGGTCCAAGCGCGCTTCATCGGCCAAGCCCCCGACCGCTCCTCGTGGATCAGCCTGAAGGCCGCGGACGCCGGCAAGGCGGCGATCTGCGCGTCCAAGTACCTCGAGGACCTGCTCGGCTACGGCGAGGTGCGGATCGCCAACGACCCGCCACTGCCCGGCACCGTCTTGACCCTCACCGACACCGGAACCTGGGTGCTCGGGCTCGATGGTGATTCGTTCCATGTGGTCTTCGCGCGCACCGCCAAGGACCTGGCCGAGGTGCTGAAGTCGGCGAACGCCAAGGCCTGGAAGCCGATCGCCCGCGGTACCCACCCCAAGTGGATGGATGTCTTCGACAACTCCGCGGTGACCTTCTGGTTCTCCGGCTTCGGGACTCTGCCCAAGGACATGCCGGCGGATCGCCAGTGGGTCGCCGACCACGGCTTCGCCACCACCGCGGTGCTCGGCAACACCGAGCGGCGGCTGATCGCGCCGGGCATCATCGATACCTCGGTGATGGATTGGCAGTCGAGCGAAGCCGCGAAGTACCGCACGCCCTACAAGGTCATGGCCGACATGGCCACGCCGGCGCGCCCGGAGAGCCTGTGGAACTACCTGCCGCTGCCGTACTACAAGCCCGACGATCGGCAGCTCGCCTCGGGGGAGCTCGGCTACCAGTCGCTGGCGGTGCATGCCGCCTTCCAGGCCGGCGCGGCCACCGATCGCCACCTCATGGACTTCCGCCGGCGCGCCGCCGAGCGGCTGAAGGACGATCCGTGGTTCATCGGCCATCACGTCGTCCAGGAGATGCCGGGCGGGGGCGCGGGCGACATCGTCGACTTGGCCGCGGTCGCCGGTACGCCGGCGATCCAGGAGCTGTGGCGCGGCTGGCTACGCGACACCCGCGCGTACGACCTCGCCGCGGTCGGCAGCAAGCACCGCGGCGACGCCAAGGCCTTCAAGGCCTGGTCGGACGTCCGCATCCCATCGCTCAAGGATTTCCTCGGCTTCGACCAGGCGTCGATCGACCTCAGCGGCTCGTGGCAGGGTCGCAGCTCGCGCGACAAGCAGGCCGAGCGCGAACAATGGCTGCAAGGCAAGGGCGACGACTCGGACCAGTGGCGCGCGGTCGACGGACACGACATCGGCATCACCGCCTACGCCCACGGTGATTCGGATTACGTGCTGCGCCGGACCTTCACGGTTCCCGCCGGCGCGCCCGTCGCCTACCTGCACCTCGGCCGTGCCAGCGAGTCGCGGCCGTACGACGTGTGGGTCAACGGCACCAAGGCGGAGATCGTCAGCAGCACCGACCCGTCCTGCTCGGATTGGGATCTGTGCTACGACATCGGCAAGTCGGTGAAGGCCGGCGACAACGTCATCCGCATCGGCACCAAGGGCGTGCCGTTGGCGTCCTACGCCTTCGCCGGCGCCACTGGACGCTGGATCTACCCCGGCCCGTCGCCGGTGCTCAACCGCCGCTACTTCGACATGGTCGACTTCCAGGAATGGCTGGTGATGCGCGAACTCGAGAACCGCATGATCGCCATCCGCGCCGGTGAACCGTACCGGCCGATGAAGATCATGGCGCCGCACAATTACATGGACCGCATGTTCGAGCTCTGCGTGCAGTACGGCGCCTACCCGCACGACACCGGCGGCGCCGGCGCGTGGTGGGGACCGTTCACCTACTCGCGCTACGCCTCCACCCGCGGCATCCCCGACAGCGTCGAGCAGGGCAACGTCCCCGGCAGCGTCGCCGAGCTGCAATCGACCACCACCCGCTACCTGATGATGGGCACCGACGCGATCGACCACGTCGGGCACAGCACCTCGTACACCGACGACGCCGGCAGGAAGGCGTGGATCGCCGACAACCGCGAACTCCTGCGCTGCGTCGGCAAGCAGGACCTGGTCCAACCAGCTGTCGGCCTGCTGCGCTGCGGCCGTGAACTGCGCTTCGGCAAGGCCGACATGTACGCCTGGGA
>JACDEC010000451.1 GCA_013816645.1 Planctomycetota bacterium | reverse complement strand
CGAGGTCGCGGTTGGTCGCGGCGATGACCCGCACGTCGACCTTGCGCACCGTGCCTTCGCCGACGCGTTGGACTTCGCCCTGCTCGAGCGCGCGCAGCAGCTTGGCTTGCACGGCCATCGGCAGCTCGCCGACCTCGTCGAGGAACAGCGTGCCCTGGTCGGCGAGCTCGAAGAGCCCGGGGCGGGTCTCGTCGGCGCCGGTGAACGCGCCCTTCACGTGGCCGAACAGCGTGCTCTCGACCAGGCTCTCGGCCATCGCCGCGCAGTTGACGACCTGCAGCGGGCGCTGGGCGCGCGTCGAATGCTGGTGCACCGCGCGCGCGACCAGTTCCTTGCCGGTGCCGCTCTCGCCGAGCACCAGCACCGGCGCGCTGGTCGGCGCGGCCTTGCGGATGAATTCCTGGACCGCGGCCATCGCGGGATCGCGGCCGACCAGATCGATGGTCGCCGGCTTGGGCTCGGCCTGCAGGCGCACGACCTCGGCGGTCAGCTCGGCGACGTTGGCCATGTTGTGCTGCTGGACGGCGAGCTGGTTGGCGACCGCGGCGAGGAATTCGAGGTCGGTGCGGGTGAAGCCGGTGTTGCCGCCGAGGCGGTCGACGTAGAGTAGGGCCTGGAGATCGGCGCCGATGCGCAGCGGCGCGGCCATCGCGCTGCGCACGCCGGCCTGGACCATCGAGCTGCTCGGGTCCATGTCGCCCTGGTCGCCCTCGTCGCTGGTGCACAGCAGCGGTTCCTTGCGGGCGCGCACCTGGGCGAGCAGGGTGCGCGCGAAGGGCGTGGCGCCGAAGCGCGCGCGCAGCCGGCGCTCGTGCGCCGGCCACAGGATCCAGCCTTCCGGCGCGGGCAGGAACACCGCGCAGCGGTCGCCTTCCAGCGCGTCGGCGGCGGCGTCGTCGAGCAGCTCGAAGAGCTCGTCGCGCGAACGCGCCTCGCTCGCGCGCATCACGATCTGGTGGAGCAGGACCAGGTAGGCGTTGGCGCGTTCGAGGTAGCGCGGGTCGGCCATCTCGCGGTGGCGCAGCAGCTCGCTGCGGCCCGAGTCGATGCCCTCGATGTGCCCGGGATCGGCCCAGCCCTCGTCCTCGCCGGTGACGGTGAGATCCGACTTCCTGTCGCCGAGGGCCTTCTCATCGTCGAAACGCAGGTAGGTCTTGCCGATGCGGAAGACCACGCCCGGCTTCATCGCCAGGGTCTCGATGCGGCCCTGCTCGTTCCAGGTGCCGTTCGAGCTGCCGAGATCCCTGAGCTGGTAGCGGCCGGCCTCGTGGACCAGTTCGGCGTGGTAGCGGCTGCTCTTGGGATCGCCGAGCTGGATGAGATTGCCGGCGTCGCGGCCGATCGTGACGTGTTGCCCGGTGAGCTCGACCGCGAAGCCGGCACCGTGACCATCGATGATGCGCAAGGTCGCCATGGCGGCCGATGCTAGGTAGGCGTCGGGCCCGGAGCCAGTGCGGAGAGCGCCGGGGGCCAGGGGCTGGAGGTCGGTCTGGGGCATGCCCCGATGGTCGCGCAGGGCCGCACCGGGAGGTGTGGAGAATGCCGATACCGCTCGGTCGGCCGCTAACGGGCCTTCCGGCGCGGCGATACCTTGGCTTTTGCCTTGGCTCTTACCTTGGCAGTGCTGGGCGCGCGATGCGCGGAGCCGCCCGGCCGGGTGCGCAGCAGCACGGCCCGCGCCTTGGCCAGCCAGCGTTCGCTGCGCGGGAAGTCCGCGAAACTCGCCAGCGCGCGCAACAGCGGACCACGCGGATCGACGCCGACGGTCTGCAGCAGCGCGTAGTCCTGCAGCGATTCGGCGAAGACCTCCCAGCGGATCGAGTCGATCGGACCGTCCTTCCCGGGATACACGCAGAAGGTGTCGCCGTGCGCCCAGTGCGGCCAGGACTGCCCGTCGCTGACGGTGAAGGGATCGATGAGCTGGCGGCTCTGCGATCGGTACCAGTAGTTGTAGCCCCAGTGCAGGAACAGCACGGCCTGGAAGCGCCAGAACAGCCAGCCGTTCATGCGGATCTTGGCCAGCGGCGTGTCCATCAGGCGGTTGAGCCAGGCTCCGCGGGGGTGGCAGCAGTAATAGGTGCCGCAGGCGATGCCGGCGTCGATGAACTCGTGGGTGGTGTGGATCGAGGGGATCGGCAGGTCGACGACGCCGAGCTTGCCGAAGGCGATGTCGGACAGCGCGTCCATGGTGCGCATCCACGGCGCCAGCTCGCGCAGCAGCGCGCGCGCCGCGCGGTAGTGCTCGACGTGGTCGACGTGCGGCTCGTCCGAGACGTGGAAGTACGAGCGCTCGAGCAGATCGGCGCGACGCAGGAACGCCTCGAGCTCAGGCAGGAACTGGGCGAGGAAAGCGCGGTAGGTATCCGAGGTCGCGCCGGTGTCGGCCGGCCACAGCAGCTTCTCGCCATCGCCCTGGCCTTCGTAGATGCGGATCGCGTGCTTGACGCCCCACTGGGTGAAGAAATGGGTCCATTCGAAGCGGGTGATGCCTTCGCCGCGCGCGGTGTCGATCCAGCGCTGCACATCCGACCAGTCGAAGGTGTAACGGTCGGGCGCGGTGCGCGTCACCTTGAGCAGCTGGGTCGGCCGCTTGACGCCGTCGAGCGGCGGGGTGAACACCGGCACGTAGATCGTGTCCTGGAAGTGCTCGACCAGGTTGCGCATGTACGGGCGCACGATCGCCCAGAACGCCTCGTCGAAGGGCTGCACGCCGTGCGCATCGCACAGCGCGTCGGCGTAGAACCACTGGACCACCGGAAAATCCCGGCGCGGCTGGAGCACGAGCTGGTGCACGCGTGCCGTAACCCGCACGGTGGCGATGACCTGGTCGCCGACGGTCACCGTCGCCTCGATGCGCTGCACGCCCGGCGCGCAGTCGTTGGGTACCGCGACATTGCACCAGAAGGCATGGGTCTCCTCCGCTCCGAGCGCGGCGGTGTCCTCGGGAAACAGCGGATCGGGAACGAAGCCCGGCAGCCGCTGCGCGCCATCGGTTTCGCTGGCCTCGGTACCGGTGTTGCGGTGCGCCACCGGCACGTAACCGACGCGACGCACCCGGGTGGTCACCGCGTCGGATGCGGCGAGCGTCAGCTTCACGTCAACGCGATCGCACCCCGCGTTGCGCACGGCGACCTGGAACGAGATCCGTTCTCCGCGCGCGGCCTCCAACGCCAGCGCCTTGGTCTTCTGCGCACGCGTGTCGGGATAGATGCGCGCCAGCGTCGTCGCCAGCCAGACTCGATGCGGGGATCGTGGCATGCCAGTCTCTACTCGCCGCCACGCATGCCGACAAGCCCGCCACGCGTGTCGTGTCTGCTCCGATCCGGGCACTCCGCACAGAGGACGCCAGACGCCTGCATTCCTCCGGCCCCCGACCCCCAACCCCCGACCCCCGGGCTCGCTACGCGAGCCCCAAATACTTG
>JACDEC010000054.1 GCA_013816645.1 Planctomycetota bacterium | reverse complement strand
CGGTCGACCTGCGCGATGGCCGTGTCGTCGAGGTCCGGGTCCGGCCGCTGACGTTGCAAGGAGACGGCGGCGGCAACGGTCGCAGCTGGATCTTCCGCGACGTGACCGAACGGACGCGCTTCGAGGCCCAGTTGCAGTTCAGCGACCGGATGGCGTCGGTCGGGCGCTTGGCGGCTGGCGTCGCGCACGAGATCAACAACCCGATGACCCATGTGATCTGCTCGGTCGAGCTGGCGCGCGCGAAGCTGGCGCAATCGGGCGGCTCCACCGCGGATGCGCTGCTCGAGGCCGACCGGATGCTGTCCGCGGCCCACGGCAGCGCCCTGCGCGTCGCGCGCATCGTCGCCGATCTCCAGCGCATCTCGCGCAACGACGGCGATCGCCTTGCGCCGATGCGGGTCGAGGATGCCCTCGAAGCGGCGATCGCGATCGCGATGAGCCGGATCCGCGGCCAGTGCCGGTTGGTGCGCCGCTACGCCGCGGTCACCGACATCGTCGCCAACGAGGGCAGGCTGACCCAGGTGTTCCTCAACCTGCTGGTCAACGCCGCGCAGGCGCTGGAGCAGCGCGATGGCGAGGGGGAGATCACGGTCGCGATCGCCCCCGACGGCCACGGCGGGGTCGCGGTCGAAATCCGCGACAATGGCCCTGGGATGGACGCCGAGGTGCTGGTGCACGCGTTCGAGGCGTTCTACACCACCAAGCCGGTGGGATCGGGAACCGGTCTGGGCTTGTCGATCTGCTACGCACTGGTCAAGGCGCTCGGTGGCCGGATCCAGCTCGAGAGCGCGCCGGGTGCCGGAACGACGGTGCGGGTCGAGCTCCCCGCGGGAGACGCGCTGGCCGCGGCTGTAGTTGACGCGTCCACGGCGCCGCCAGTCGCGCCCGACCACGGCGGGACGGCAGTTCGACCGAGCGCGGAAGCACGCCTCCGCCTGCTGGTCATCGACGATGAGCCGACCATCCTCGCCATCGTCGAGCAGTCGTTCCAGCCGCACGGCGACGTCACCGTGGAGCGCGACCCCGAACGGGCGCTGGCCTCGCTTCTCGCCGCCGATCCGTGTCCGTTCGATGTCATCCTCTGCGACCTGCTCATGCCCAGGATGTCCGGCGCCGACCTCGTCGAACGCGTGCGGCGCGAGCGTCCGGCGCTGGCGGAGCGGTTCGTCCTGATGACCGGCGGCGTCCCGTCGGGTGCGATACAAGAGTTCCTCGACCGCTGCCCGAACCCCGTGATCCGCAAGCCGTTCACCATCCCGGAACTCATCCGGGTCTGCAGAGCCAACGTCACCGGCTGATCGCGCGGGGTCGCAGCATCACTTCGTCGGCACGCTCATCCCGCCGGATGGGACCAATTCGATCCAACCGGGGTGGACTGTCGGCAGCAGCCAGTAGCCGACGCCGAATTGCGCCGAGCTGGTCACGCCATCGTTGATGCGGTCCGCGGTGAAGGCGGGATTCGGAAAGCACGCGCTGGCGCGCGCCCGCAGTTGGGGCGCGATGTTGCGTCCTGCGACCAGGACCTGCACTTCGGCTAGACCGCCGCCGATGCCATGCACCGTCTCGACTTCGATGCGCACCCCGTCCCAGCGCACCTTGGGGAGGGGGACGGTGACGCTCGTGTCGGCATCGGCCTTCCACGGCACCTCGACGGGATCTCCGCGGGCGACGACGCGGTCTGCGAGCAGCAGCACGACCCGGGCGGTTGCCGTCCCGCGATCGCCATGGATGCCGTTGTGCTGATTCCACAGCACCACCTGATTGGGCTTGCGGGGATTGCCGAGCAGGTCGACGTCGGCGGCGTCGACCACCGCGTCGACCCATTGGGGATCCTTCACGGTTTCGAGCGCCTGGCGCACAGCCTGGGCGCCTTCCAGCCGACCGGCCTTGGTCTCGCGCACCATCTCCTTGTCGAGTGCGGCCACCAAGCGTTGCTGTTCCTTGAGCGCCGCGGCGCGGAATTGCTCGTACTGGTCGAGCACCGCCTGCTCGGCGCTCGCGATGGCGCGCTTGGCGGTGTCGGACGGCTCGACCTCGGCGCCCTGTGCCGGTCCGGTGGCGAGGGCGAGCAACGCGAGGAGGTGTACGGAAATGCGCACGGTGGTTTCTCGATGATCGACGGGGTGCAGGTCGCTGCCAGCACAGGATAGGCTGTCACCCACGGCCGAGGTCGATATGTCGAGATTTCAAGCAGGTCATCGGGAAGCGCGCGGTGCGATCCGTCCTTCTGGTTCAGGCGGACTGTCAGCGCCGCCGCCCCATCAAGCCCTGCACCAGGAGCACGCTGGCGACGAGCATCATCGCGATGGCGCTGCCGGCCCCACACCCCCCACCGCCGCCGCCACCACTGCCACTCCCGCTGCCGCCGCCACCGCCGGTGCCGCCGTCGCTGGCGGGGATGGTGACGAGGACGCGACTGGGCGCGGCTATCGCCAGCCCATCGCTGGTGGTGTCGAGGTCGACAGTCAACGTCTCGGCGGGCTCGGGCATGGCATCGTCGGTGATGGTCAGCGAGACGTTCTGGGTCAGCGATCCGCCGGCGGTGAAGCTCAGCGATCCGCCCGTCGCCGGGAAATCCGCGCCAGCCGTGGCCGAGATCCCGATCGGCAGCCAGGACACCGACGCCTCGGCGGTGATCGCCCGATTCAGCGCCACCGTCATGGTCGCGGTCGCGCCTTCCGCGGTGGTGGCGGCGGCGGTGGTGAAGCGTGCGGTCGCGACCGGAATGATGCGCACGTCGTTGCCGTCGCCCGCCGTGGTGCTCATCGCCGCGCTCCACCCCGGGAAGATGCCATTGACCGCATCGGAGCCGTCGTTGTCGATGATCAGGTACCCGGCCGGAGCAAGGGTGCCGTGCGCGATCGGAATCAACGATGCGCCGAGATCGACCGCGCCGTCGGCGCTGCCCGGGGCGTCGACGATGATGCGATCGCTGGTAGTCGCTCCGAGATCGACGCGCAGCCGCGGGTCGTCGCCGACCAGGGAGAACTGCGCGCAGTGCAGCGTGCCGATGGCGCCGATCGGGCCGGGGTCGACGGTGCCGGCCCAGGCGATGAGCCGGTCGACGTGACCGGTGCCGGCGAAGGTGCCACCGAGCACCAGGATGGTGAGGTCGGGGACGATCGCGTCGAGCCGCAGGACGCCGTCGTTGACGTGGATCCCGCCGTCGAAGCGGCTGCCGGCGCCACCGGTCCAGGTGAAGGTCCCGGACCCGCGCTTGGTCAGCCGTCCGCCGGTGTGTGCCTCGAGGCTGCTGGGGTCGCGCCAGTCGGCGCGGATGCGGCCGCTGAAGGTGGTGGATTGGATGCCGCCGATGGTCAGCTCGTGATCGAGCAGAGCCACGTCGCCGGCGCCGGCCAACGAGCCGATGCGCTCGTCGCCGCCGTCCAGGAGCAGCCCGCCGCCCGCGGCGATGCTGATCGCGGCATTGTCGACGATCTGGTGCGGTTGGTAGACCACGACCAGCGGCGATCCGGCGCCGCCGCCGATGGTCAACTCGCCGGGGATCGCGATGTCGACCGGGTCGGTTTTGGTCAGCAGCAGATACCCACCACGCACCTCGGTGCCGCCGGAATGGATGTTCACCGCGTTGCCGCCGAGCACGAGACCGTGCCGATTGTTGATCGCGTCGAACACCAACCGGCCGCTGCCGCCGAGGGCGCCGATGATGCCCAGCCGCGACGGATCCGCGCTCGATGGCGCGCTCGCCGAGCGCGCCGTCACCATCACGGTCCCGACCAGGGTGATCGAGCCGGTCGAGACCGACGATTCATCGACGCCTGCGCGGTTGTACGCACTCAGCGCGCCAAACCCGCCAGCCCCGGAACCATTGAGCGTCAGCGGCTCGTGGATGTAGGCGCCTTCGAGGATCAGCGCCGCGCCGGACTGCACCGTGGTGCCGACGACATTGTTTCCGAGCTGGCCGTCACCGGCGACCACCAGCATGCCTGCCTCGACGGTCGTCGCCCCGTCGTAGTCATTGGCCCGGATCAACCCGATCATGCCCGGGCCGGTCTTGCGCAGCCCGCCGGGGCCGCTGATCACGCCGGTCAGGCCGAACAGGGTTCCCGCATTGCTGGCGGTGATCTGGACCGCGGAGCCGGCGGGCAGGGTGATCGGCAACGCGATCGCCGAACCCGGGAAGCCGCCGCTGCCGGTGCCGATGATCGAGCCGGTGATGGTGACCGCGCTGCCGACCAGCAGCCAGGAGCTCGTGGCGATGCGGATCGACGCCAGGGACAGTCCGCCCAGGTTGTTGTTGGTGGTCGTTCCCGTCGACACAGCGGGGAACACCAGGGTGTCGCCCGCGGAGGGGGGCCCGTTCGGGTTCCAGTTGTCGGCGTCGCCCCAGAGGATGGTCCCCGCCCCGCCGTCCCAGCTGCGTTCGACGGCGGGCAGGTGGACGGACAGCACGGTGATCAGGGCCAGGGTCGCGAGGCATCGTGCCATGATCGTCTCCACCCGGCCGGTGCGGCGCGGTGCGGGAGCATCGTTCCGCCGGGATCCGATCAAGCGGATCGAGCCGGAGGTGCTTCGCGGCGGGCTCGGAGGATTCGGTGGACGGCGCATGCCTATCCGAGCGCAGTGCCCGTCGCGCACGCGCCGCGCGCCCGCAGGACGACCGTGTTCAGCCCCCGCCCACCGGCACGGGCAGCGGCAGATCCGGCAGGCAGCGCGCGAACGCGTCGAAGGCGAGCGGTTCGGCGCGCACCAGGGCGATGATGCCTTCGAAGAGCACGGACAGGAGGTCCCGAGGCCGACGGCTGAGCGGCACCAGCACGATGGCGCGGCTTTCGGCTCGTTGACCGATCTCGTCGGTGTAGGTGAGATGGATCAGGTAGACCCGGCCATTGCCGGTCGGCGCGCGCTGGGCTCGCAGGTCGAGGTTGGAGGGCAGATCGAGGAAGGTGCGGGCGACCGCATCGGGAGCGAGCGGATCCAGCCAGCTGTCGCAGCTCGGCTCATCGGAGGTCACGCTCAGCTGAGCGAATGCGTCCAGGCATTCGTTGCGATAATGGGTGAACAGATCGACATCGACCAGGCGGTCGTCGGCTGGCCACAGCACCGGTCGGCGGGCTACGACTCGGACAAATGGCGTCGTTGGTGGTTTCACCGTGATCACCACGCTATCCACGTCCACGCCTCCGCGTCCATCGCTGACCGTCAGCACGATCGGATGAATGCCGACATGCACGTCGACCGTTGGCGCAGGCCCGGTGAGCGTCGTCCCGTCAGGCAGCGCCCAGGAATAGGCGAGCCGATCGCCATCCGGGTCGAGCGATCCGCCGCCGTCGAGCACCACCCCATGTCGTTCGCTGCACGGCAGCCCACGATCAGGACCAGCGTCGGCGATCGGTGGGCGGTTCTGGTTCGGCGGGACATCGCTGGCGCAGCAGGTGGCAGCGATGATGCCGACCAGTGTCAGGACGATGAGCGGAGCGAAGGCGTTGCGCATGTCGGCATCGTGGGCAACGGATGGCGCTGCCATGTGCCGATCGCGACCATTCAACGCACCTCGACAGCGCTGACCTCGCGCTCCTCGGCGGCCAACGGCTCGCTGCCCTTCAGCAACTCGGTCAGCTCGTCGGCGATCGATTGCAGGTGCCGGGCATCCCGCCCGTCCAAAGCCCGCGGCTTGGTGTCGAGCATGCAGAGCGAGCCGATCGGCTGGCCGTTGGCGGCGCGGATCGGTACTCCCGCGTAGAAGCGCAGGCCGTGCTCGATGAGCCAGGGGTTGTGGGCGAAGCGCACGTCTCGCGCCAGGTCCTCGATGACCAGGACGTCGTTCTTGGCGATGACGTGGCCGCAGACCGAGTGTGATCGCGGCGGGCAGCCCGCGCCGGCCAGCTTCGCCGGCAACCCGAACGCGGACTTGTAGACCAGCCGATCGCGATCGACCAGGCTCAACAGGGCGATCGGCACGTCGAAGACCCTGGCGAGCTTGGCGGTGATCCGATCGAAGCGGGGATCCTGGCCGCTCTCGAGCAGCGCCAGGCCGGTCAGCGCGGCGATCCGGGCGGTCTCATCGCGAGGGATCGGCGCGGGCGTCATCTCGTGGGCGACCTCGGCGGCGAAGGTCGCGAACTGCGCGACCGCATCGGCCACCGACACCGATACCTCGTCGGCACCCGACGCGCGCAGGATCTGCGCGGCGCCGGCGGCGCTCTCGTCGGCCCCCCACATTCCCACGACGATCTTCAGTTTCGGGAGGCGCGCGTGCAACTTCCCGCAGATGTGGCGCGCGTGGACCACGGCCGAGGGCGCCACGACCGAGATGCAGACCGCTTCGGGCGCGCGCTGGACGACCAGTTCGACCAGATCGACGGTGGTGAGCTTGGCGGAGAGCGCCTCGGCGTCGAAGCCCTGCTGCTTGAGCACGTGGGCGAGCATGCTGGCCGCGAGTTCATCGCGTATGGCGCGCACCGGCAGGCACAGCACCCGGCAGGTCGGCGCTGGCTGGGTCTCACCGCTCGCGTCGACGGTTTTGGGCGGATCATCCTTGCTCGCCACCAGCGGGTAATCGATCAAGTCGTCGAGGATGTCGCGGACGCCCTGATGCAAGCTGGCGCGCTGTTCGGTGTCGAGCTCGTCGTGGCCGTGATCGGCCTCCGCGGTCGCGAGCACCGGGATGAGCACCGTGTCGTAGAGGGCGGTCAGGGAGTTGGACTTCAGGAAGGCGTCGACCAGCGCGGTGCCCTCGGTGAGGTCCGCGCGCAGCAGGCGATGGTAGCACTCCTGGTGCGGCGCCAGCGGTTCCTCGTCGCTGAACAGCACGCTGAGGAACGCGAGCTTGGGCACGTGCCTGCCCATGACCACCAGGCACACGGTCAGCGGCGTGGCGAGCACCAGCCCGATCGGACCCCACAGCCACGCCCAGAACACCGCGGCCAGGATCAACGCCAGCGACGACACCCCGGTGCTCGTCCCGTAGAGCCAAGGTTCCATGACGTTGTTGCTGACGATCTCGAGCACCACGAACAGCCCGATGGTCATCATCGGCATGGTCCAGCCATCGGATACCGCGAGCGAGAGCGCGACCGGCACCGCTGCCGCGATCCACGGTCCGACATAAGGGATGAAGCGCAGCACGATCGCCAGCGCGCCCCACAGCAGGGCGTTGGGAACCCCGATGAGATAGAGTCCGATCGCCACCGGGATCCCGTAGGTCGCGTTGACGATCAGTTGCATGACCAGGTATCGCGCGACGCGGCTGCCGGCGTCCGCCATCGCATGGGTGGTGACGCTGATCCGTCCTTGCCCGATCAGGCGGATCATGCGACCGCGCAGGTCCTCGCGCCGCATCAGCATGAAGACCGACAGCAGCAGCACCAGGCCAGCCAGCGCGCACGCGTTGATCAGCGAGGCGAGGACGACCTGGGCATTGCTCGAGAACCCCTGCTTCGGTTCGACCAGCCGCACCGCCACCGGCGTCGGTCCGGTGCTGCCGGGTTTGGCGTCGGATGATGCCTGCTCGGATCCCGGGAGATCCTTGCGCAGTTCCTCGATGGTGCGGGTGAACCTGCTGAAGGAGCCATCGCTGCTCGACTGGAAGGAACGCAGCTTGGCCTGGATGTTGGCCTGGTAGTCGGGCAGCTTGACCGTGAGGTCCACGACCTGCTGGGCGACGACGTAGCCGAGGACTCCGGTGAAACCCGAGATGGCGATGACCGCGACCAGCACTGCCGCGATCCGGCCGATCCAGCGCTCGAGCCTGGTCACCAGCGGAGCGAGGAGGAAGGTGAGCAGCGCGGCGAGCGCGAGCGGAATGCAGATGTCCTTGCCGATCGACAGCACGGCGACCACCGCCCCGACCTGCAGCAGGGTGTAGATCCCGACGATCGCCGCCTCGACGGTCCGGCCTCTGAGGATCCTCATGGGAATCGTCCAGTAAGCTGTCCGGTCCGTCGTGCGCAGAACAACAACCAGCGAAGCATCATGGATCCACAATGGCAGTCACGGCCAACGCCAAACGCCTATTTCCTCGCAGCATCTACGCTTGCACCGGGAACAGGGGGTGCGCCACAACGACCAGACCCCGGCGCTCTGGCCGGGGTCTGGTGAAGACGGCGACGCTGCGGGTTCAGCGCGGGATCGGCGCGCCGACCGTGGCCACCAGGCCGGTGAGTCCCTGCTGCTTGGCCGAGGCGACGACCGCGAGATGGCCCTGGTTGCGTTCCGCGGGGAAGCGCGCGGGATCGGCCTGCTTGCCGACGGTCATGAACGGGGCGGTGGGCAGCTTCTCCCACTGCCAGGGGCGCGCGTCGCGGCCCTGCTGCGAGAGCACCAGCGCGGCGACGTAGGCGGTGCAGGTGTCGGCAGCGCTGGTCGGCACGATCCACAGCGGGCGGTCGTTGGGCGGGAGGCGACCGAGCGCGCCGCGCACATGCTGGATGACGAATGCTTCGATGTCCTCGCGCTTGGGCAACGGCTTGCCGGCATCGGCGAACTCATCCATCGCCACCACGCAGGGCAGCCAGGCGGCGAGCGCCTGCTCGTTGGGATGGATCTCCCAGGTCGCGCGCAGCAGCAGTTCCCAGGTCTTGCCGTGGTTCTGGATCTTGAGCGCGTCGATCAGGCGATCGCGGATGTCGCGGGCCTGGGCGCTGCGCGGCTGCGGGAGGCCGCGGGCCGCTTCGAGCAGGCACGCCGCCTGCTTGGGCTTGACGGTGCCGTCGTTCGGCCACTTGGGCATGCCGGCGTCGATGAGCTTGCCGATCAGCATGCCCGACTTCACCAGCGCGGACATGCGCTTGAGGTCTTCGATCTGATAGGCGGTGAAGACCCGGTAGCCGTTGGGTAGGCGGGCCGGACGCGGCCAGCCGTAGCGCAGTTCCCACATGCGCAGCACGCCGGCGCTCAGGCCGGAAGCCTTGCTGGCATGCTCGATGTCGAAGGTGACGGTTTCCGAGGGGCGGACAGAGGTGGCGGCGGTGGTCATGGGATGGCTCGTTGATTGAGGTTGTTGAGGAGGGTCCGAGGGAAATCCATTCAGCAGTCCGGGCATCCTAAGCAGCGGAACCGCTCATCTGCAAGGGACTTTGCCTCCTGCAAAATGCACAGGGCCGTGCCTCGCAGGAGCCGAGCGCACGGGTGACTGACCGTGCCGTGCGGTGTGCCGCAATCGCTGTGCAATCAATCACTTATCGTCCGACTACACGGCTCCTTTGCCGAAGCCTCGGCCCCACTACCATCACGCCATGCGCTCCATCGGCATCATCATCCGCTCGATGGCGACGATGCGGTCATCGCGCGCAGCTACGCGGGTGAAAAAATACCTGGGCTCCGACGCGCCAGTGCTGCGCGAACTCGACCGGCTGCTGAAACCGTGAGCACGGGCTCGTCGATTCGCCTGGCCGTCTTCGTCCTGACGCTGGCCTGCCTGGCTGGCGGATGCGGCGCCCCGCGCAGCGCGAGCAAGCCGCAGGGCCCAAGCATGCGGGTCATGACCTACAACCTCAACTACAGCGGCCTCCGCGCCGATCTCAACGTCGGCGCCATCGGCGCGGGTCGCGCCGACGTGGTCTTCCTGCAGGAAACCACGCCGCCGTGGGAGCGCTACCTCGCCAAGCAGTTCGGCGCGGCCTATCCCCACCGGCGCTTCCTCCACGGGCCCGGCGCAGGGGGACAGGGCGTGCTGTCGCTGGCCGATCCGCTCGGAACGCGTCCTCGAGGCCGATGTCGATGGCAGCTGGTTCCCCGCCTGGCTGGTGGTGGTCGACACCCCGCTCGGCCCGGTGCAGTTCCTCGGCGTGCACCTGCGGCCGGCGATGGGCGCGACCGGGTTCACGGTCAGCGCCTACCTCAGCACCGACACCGTGCGCGCCAACGAGATCGCCGTGCATGCCGCCGAACTCGCGGGCGACCAGCCGGCGATCGTACTCGGCGACTTCAACGAGGATGGCGAACCCATCGCATGGTTGGAGCGTCGCGGTTTCACCAACGCCTTGCCCGAGTACGACCGCTCGACGCCGACCTGGCGCTGGCAGACCCGGCTGGTCGAGCTCTATGGCCGCTATGACCATCTCTGCTACTCGCGGCACCTCGATTGCTGCGCTGCGCGAGTGATCGACGCCGGGGCGTCCGACCATTTCCCGGTCGTCGGCGTGTTCACGCTCAAGCAGACGATCCCCGCCACCGCGCCAGCGCGCTGAACGCCGTCTCGCATCGCCCTGCCGGCGCTCCCGAATTCAGTCGGAGACCGGGGTGGAGTCGCTTGGTTTCACCGGTCGACCGCCGGTGATCGCCGCGCGCTTGTCGGCGGCTTCGCGCAGCTCGCGGAGCAGTTCGCGATCACGACGCAGTTGGATGACCAGGCGATAAACGATGAAGCCCAGCACCGCGCCGCCCAGGCCGAGCAGCACCCAGCTGAACAGCGGCACCGGCCCCTCGCCGCGCTGCGGCAGGACCCGGTAGCCTTTGGTCACCAGCATCACCGACCAGGCGTGATCGCTCGCGCGGACCTCGCCGCCGGTCAGCGGACGCCGATTCAGCTTGAGGAAGCGGCCGTCGGCGACGATCTCGTCGCCGGGGCGCGGGGCGGGCTGGTCGCCGAGCACGGCCAGCTCGTAGATGCGCAGGCCGGTATCGCCGTCCTTCTCGCTGTCGCGGATGAATGCGCCGATCAGTCCGGTGTCGTAGTGGTGCATCAGCACGCGCAGCACCCGTCCGATGCCGGCGGGCTGGTCGATGGCGACCAGCGGATCCTCCCAGGCGCGGATGACCCGACCGGTGGCGTGGAAGCGCTGGCCCCGGTACGGAGCGGCGTCCTTCCAGAGCCGTCCGGCGATGTCGTGGATCGACGGGGTCGGGCTCAGCGGGTCCTTCGCGACCGCGGTGAGCAGGGCCTCGTAGGCTGGGCGCTCGAGAGCGGTGCGGTAGTCGTCGACCGCGCGCAGCAGGGGGTCCTCGGCGATCGCCGGTCCGGTGGCGTCGACGTTGATCACGGCGGGCGTGGATGCGCCGGCCGGCGCCAGCGCGGCCACCGCGAGCACCGTGACTCCGCCGGCATCGTCCTCGGTGCCGAGGAAGGTTCCGCAGACGCGCAGCCGGTCGGCCGCGGGTTCGATCGCAGCTGGCAGGAAGAGCTGGCAGGGGAGGCCCTCGTCGAGCGTCAGCAGCGCGCGCCGCCAGGGTCCGCGGATGGTCGCAGGGTCGCTCCAAGCGAGCGTGCCGGTGACGGCGACCGGCATGCCGAGCGGCAGGCGCGCGCGGTACAGCTCCCAGGCGCCGACCCGCGCGGCTGCGTCGATGCTCGCCGCTGAAAGCTCGTGGGTCTGCGCCCAGGCCAGGGTGACGGC
>JACDEC010000450.1 GCA_013816645.1 Planctomycetota bacterium | reverse complement strand
GCGGTGCAGGTGACCCTGGCGGCGACGGCTGGCTAGCGCCCGCGGTTCTCGACGATGCGCCGATCGAGCGCCGCCTGGTCGGCCGAGAACGAGGCCAGCGCGGCGAGGCTGAGCAGCGAGTCGATCGCCAATTCGCCGGCGGCGATGCGCGCCGCCCAGGCCGGGTGCTTGGGAATCTTGCCGTCGGCGGCGATGCGCGCGTTGTCGGCATCGGACATCCGTGGGAAGAGATCGCCGCAGCCGGCGGCATGGGCGCGCGCCACCAGTTCGTCGGCTCGGCTCGGCGGCTTGGCCGCCAGGTCGGCGGCCAGCGCGCGTTCGGCTTTCGTCACCTCCCACAGGCGTTCCAGCCCGAGGGCGCGCGGATCGCCCGAGACCACGACCTCGTGGCGGGCTTCGCGCTGGTCGCTCCAGGTCCCGTCGAGCTCCTTGACCGCCGCGGCGGCGACCGCGGTGGGGATGGTGTAGACGTCGCAGCCGCCGAGCGCGCGCACCTGCGCGGCCGAACGCAAGCTGGCCGCGATGTGCTTGGTGCGGCCCTTGCCATGGTCGAGCGCGGTCACCTCGCGCTGGCTGGCCAGCATCGCCTTCTCGCCGACCAGGTCGCCGCTGCCCAGGCCGTTGTCCTTCACGTAGGCGTTGAGCCGGCCGAGGAAGACGTTGACGTACGCCGGCCGCGCAAAGGCGGTGATCAGGTGGTTCTGCCGAGCGCTGAACCCGAGCGTGAAGTTGACTGGGATGCCGCGCTCGCCGAGCGCGCGCGCGGCGAGCAGGCCGGCGGCGGTGAACGGGATCTTGACGATGAAACGTTCCGGGCAGATCGCGTGGTAGCGCAGCCCGTAGGCGATCGAGCGCTCGGCGTCGTGGGCGAGGTCGGTGTGCAGTTCGACGCTGACCCATGCGCCGAAGCGATGGACCAGGCGCAGGCCGTGGCGGGCGTTGAGCGCGAAGGCGATCTCGAGCACCGCGTCGCGCTCGCCCAGGTCGGCGACCAGCCCAGCGGCCTGGGGGATGAAGGCGTCGTAGGCGCCGGTCTGGACCTCCTTGTTGAGCAGGGTGTTGTTGGTGGTCAGGCCGCTGAACGCGTCGCACCATAGCGCCTCGGCAGCGGCGATGTCGCCGGTGTCGAGCCACAGCCGCGAGCCGAGCGCGGTCAGGCCAGCCCAGAACGGCGAGCGCTTGGCCGGCACCTTTCCGCCGTCGTCGCCGATCGAACGGACGAGATCGTGCATGCGCTGGGCGAGGTCGGTGGCGGCCATGGGTACTCCGGACGAGGGTTAGCGGAACGCTAAGTGGTCACGCCTGCGATCCAGGGGGAACGCGCTCGCGCTGGTCACCAATCGACCAACGCGCCTAGGGCGACGGTCGCCGCGACTCCCGGCTCGAGATAGGTGTCGCGGCCGTTGACGTTGACCACGTCGGCGGAGTGGGTGGGCAGCCAGCCATCGCACTCGACCGAGAGCGAATAACGCACGGTGCGGCCCGGCGCCGAAGCCTTGCCCCAGACCGCGCGCAAGCCCGCGCCACCGAGCAGCACCGCGCGCACCGCGCTCTCGTCGCGGTAGCGGGTGATCGGGCCGCGGGTGACCAGGCGCTCCTCGCGGAAGCCGATTCCGGCCAGCGCGAACGGTTCCAGGCGCAGGTGATGGTGGTCGCCGCGGTTGGCCGCCAGTTCGAAGCCGACCACCGGCTGCCGATAGGCGACGATGCTGTCGTCCCAGATCTGGCCGGTGCGGCCGAAGCGGTAGTCGCCGAACCACGACGCGACCTGGCCCCACTGGCGCTGCATCCAGCGGGGACGCCAGCGCAGCCGCACGCCCAGCGCGCCGCCGCCGACGTAGAGCAGTTCGCCTTCCAGGCGGTCGATGGTGCTCTTCTGCGCGCGTCCGGATGCGCGCCTCCACATCCAGCCGAGCCGGCCCACGGTGGCGTTGTCGTCGAGATTGACGCCGCCGTCGATGAACCAGCCGCCGAAGCTCGCGCCATAGGCGAGCCAGGTACCCGCTTCGTGGTCGGCCACCGTTGCCGCAGTCGGGGTCGAAGCGTCGCCGCCATTCCAGCGCTGACGCACGCCGAACCAGCCGGCGCCATCCGATCCGTTCACCGCCAATCTGGCGCCGACCAGTGATTGGCGTTCGTTGGAGGTGGTGAGCAGCCCGGCGGCTTCGAGTTCCAAGCCGAGCTGACTGGCGCGCAGCCAGCGCGCGAGGTCGATCGGCGTCGACCACACGGGCAGCACGCCGGTGGCGTAGCCGAGCCCGGCGATGCCACTGTCGGATTCATAGGCGATGTAATCGACGCGGTCGACGCCCAGGATGTCGTGCCAACCGTTCTGCAGCGCCTCGCCGCCGAGATTACCGTGCAGGCGCACGCCGCCGCCGAGCGCCAGCCAGGGGCCACCGGCAGCGGTGGTCGCCTGACCGGTGAACAGCAGGATCCCGGCGGTTGCGGTGAGTTCGTCGCTGCGCGCCGGCGCTACCGCCGACCGGGCCTTGTCGGTGAAGTTGCTGCTATCGATGGCCAAGAGGAAGCGTCGACCGAGCAGGGCGCCGCCGCTGAAGGAGGTCGTCCGGAAGTCGTCGGTGTTCTCCCCGATCTCCCCACCCAGGGCGTCGTTGCTCCAGACCAGCCACCGATCGGGGAATGGTCCCGGTCGCGGCGGTTCGGGGACGCCGGCGATTTCGGCCGCGCAGGGGGCCGCCACCGCCAGGATCACGATCAGCCAGCGGAGCATCCACCGGGTTATGGGGTGCGCCGGGGGCCGTGTCCAGGCGGCAGGCGTTGCTCCCCCACTGCGGACGCCGATGCTGGGGGGATGGCCGAGGCCGATGCGACGGACACGAGTGGTGCGGGCAGCTTCCGCGCCCGGGGTTGGTGGATGGGCGTGCCCGTCCTGGTGGTCGCAGCGGCGATGGCGATCGTGGAACTGATCGTCCCCGCCAACTTCGCCGCGATCTACAAGGACAATGGCCTGGCGCTCCCGGCGGTGACCGCGCTGATCATCGCCCATCCCTGGGTGCCGGCGTCGCTGTCGTTGCTGCTGGGCGTCGCCGGCCTGGTCATCTGCGGATGCGTGCGCGAACCGCTGGTGCGGCGGCACGTGCCGACCGCCATGTTCGCCCTGGTGCTGGCGCTGGCGCTGACCGTCGCGATCGCGCTGATCGCGCCGCTGGTGGTGGTCATCGAGAGCGTACCCACGCAAGGAATGTGAGATGCCCGTCGTCCTCCACCCCACCACCGACTTCGACCAGATCACCGTGCGCGATCCGCGCGGCGGCGACGTCATCCTCTACAACCACCAGGGCGCGATCCGCGCCTACAAGAACCGCTGCCCGCACGTCGGCGTCGGCCTCGATTGGGGCAACGGCCGCTGCCTGAGCGGAGCCAACGAACTGATGTGCGCGGTGCACGGCGCGCGCTTCCACGCCGACAGC
>JACDEC010000449.1 GCA_013816645.1 Planctomycetota bacterium | reverse complement strand
GGCTGCATGTGGTGGTGATGGGCATGCGCCGAGCGGAACCAGTTCCCGTGGCGCTGAGTCCGGCGCTGGACGGGTGAGATGAGCGACCCCGCGCGCGGCGGCACGACCACGCGCACGACCTGCTGCTACTGCGGCGTCGGCTGCGGCATCCGCGTGCGCTCCGGCCGCGACGGGACCCTGACCCTGGACGGCGATCCCGACCATCCCACCAACCGCGGCGCACTGTGCAGCAAGGGACGCACCCTGCTGCACGTGGTCGCCAGCCGCGCCGAGCGCCTGCAGTGGCCGCAGCTGCGGCGCGCGCGCCAGGATCCGCTGCGCCGCTGCGGCTGGGACGAGGCGATCGCGCACATCGCCAGCGAGTTCAAGCGCATCCAGGCCACGCACGGCCGCGACAGCGTCGCGCTGTACGTCTCCGGCCAGTGCCTGACCGAGGAGTACTACCTCGCCAACAAGATCGCCAAGGGCTTCCTGGCCACCAACAACATCGACACCAACTCGCGACTGTGCATGTCCTCGGCGGTGGCGGGCTACAAGCAGACGCTCGGCGCCGACGCCCCGCCGATCAGCTACGACGACATCGAGGTCTGCGACACCTTCCTGATCGCCGGCGCCAATCCGGCGTGGTGCCATCCCATCCTGTTCCGGCGCATCGAAGCGCGCAAGGCGGCCGACGCGCAGCGCGTGCGGCTGATCTGCATCGATCCCCGGCGCACCGCCACCGCCGCGGTGTCCGACCTGCACCTGGCGATCCGGCCGGGCACCGACGTCGCGCTGTTCCATGCCCTGGCCCGCGAACTGCGCGAGCGCGGCGGACTCGATCGCGCCTACATCGCGGCGCACACCGAGGGCTGGGACGCGCTTGATGCCGCGATCGAGCCGTGGACCTTGGAGCGCGCCGCCGAGCACTGCGGCCTGGCCGCCGCGGACATCGCCACCGCCGCGTCGTGGCTGGTCGGCGATCGCCGCTTCCTCTCGCTGTGGACGATGGGACTGAACCAGTCCGCGGTCGGCGTCGACAAGAACGTCGCGCTGATCAACCTCTCGCTGATCACCGGCAAGATCGGCAAACCCGGCTGCGGCCCCTTCAGCCTGACCGGTCAGCCCAACGCCATGGGCGGCCGCGAAGTCGGTGGCCTGGCCAACCTGCTGCCCGCGCACCGCGACCTCGCCAATCCCGAGCACCGCGCCGAGGTCGCCCGCTATTGGGGCATCGATCCCGGGACGATCTCCGCAGCGCCCGGCCTGACCGCGGTCGAGATGTTCCAGGCCGCGCGCGACGGCCGGCTCAAGGCGCTGTGGGTGATCTGCACCAACCCCGCGGCCTCGCTGCCCGACGGCGGCAAGGTCGAGGAGGCGCTGCGCGCGCTCGAATTGCTGGTGGTCCAGGACATCTTCCCCACCGACACCACCGCCTTCGCCGATGTCGTGCTGCCCGCGGCGACATGGCTGGAGAAGACCGGGACGATGACCAGCAGCGAGCGGCGCATCACCCTGCTCGACCGCGTGGTCGACGCGCCCGGCGAGGCGCTCAGCGACGTCGAAATCCTGCTGCGCTTCGCCCGGGCGATGGGTTGGGAGCGTTCATTCCCCTACGCCGACGAGGCCGCGGTCTATCGCGAGCACGCCGAGCTGACCCGCGGCATGGACTGCGACATCTCGGCGCTCGACCATGCCCGCCTGCGCCAGCTGGGTGGCGCGCAGTGGCCGGTGACCGCCTCCGCGCCCGCGGGCACGCCGCGGCTCTACGTCGACGGCTGCTTCCCGACGCCGTCCGGACGCGCCCGCCTGCGCGCTCCCGCGGTGGTCGACCGCAGCGAGACCCTCGACGGAGACTTCCCGCTGGTGCTCGACACCGGGCGGGTGCGCGACCAGTGGCACACCATGACCAAGACCGGCCGGGTCGCCAAGCTGCTGGCCACCGCCGACGCGCCGTTCTGCGAGATCCATCCCGACGACGCGGCCGCGCGCGGCATCGCCGGCGACGACATCGTCGAGGTCCACGGCCGGCGCGGCGTGGTCCAGGTGCGCGCCGAGGTCACCACCGCGATCCGGCCCGGCGTGGTCTTCCTGCCCATGCATTGGGGCCGGCGCCTGGGCGGCGAACGCGGGCGCGCCAACGCGCTGACCTCGCCGACCCTCGACCCGGTGTCCAAGGAGCCGGATCTGAAATACGCCGCGGTGCAGGTGCGCCGCCACGCGCCAACGCGCCGGCGCATCTGCATCGTCGGCGCCGGCGCCGCCGCGCTCGGCTTCATCGACGCCCATCATCGCTGGGCGAAGGACGACGAGATCCACGTCTTCGGCGAGGAGCCCGAGGCGATCTACAACCGCGTGCTGCTGCCCCACTACATCGACGGCAGCCTCGGGTGGGAGCGGCTGGTGCGCCACGACCGGGCGACGCTCGCCGAGCGCGGGGTGATCTTCCACGGCGGCACGCGCATCGCGGCGATCGACCGCGAGCGGCGCACGATCAGCGACGTCGCGGGCGGCGTGCATGGCTACGATCTGCTGATCCTGGCCACGGGCTCGCGGCCCAACCTGCCCGCGAGCGGACCGCTCGCGCGCCAGGGGGTGCTCGGCCTGCGCACCCGCGGCGACGCCGAGCGCATCCGCGCCATGGCCGTGCACGGCTGCCGCGCGGTCATCCAAGGCGCCGGTCTGCTCGGCATCGAACTGGCAGGCGCGCTCGCCGCGCTGGGCTGCGCGGTGACCATCATCCAGCGCAGCGGTCGGCTGATGGGCAAGCAGCTTGACGCCAAGGCATCGCTGCTGCTGCACAGCCACCTCGAGGACCGCGGCATCGCCGTGCGCTACGACGCCAACCTGCTCAGCGTGACCGGCGATCCCGCGGTCACCGGGGTCCGCCTCGACGACGGCGAGGTACTGCCCTGCGACCTCTTCATCATCGCCACCGGCACCACCCCGAACGCCGGCCTGGCGCGCGCCGCCGGTCTGGCCTGCGGCGCCGGCATCACCGTCGACCAGCACCTGACCACCAGCGACCCGGCGATCCGCGCGATCGGCGAATGCGCCGAGCTCGCCGGAAAATCCTACGGCACCACCGCCAGCGCCGAGGAGCAGGCGCAGGCCCTGGCCGAACACCTGCGCGGCAACCTGCACGCTCCTTACCGTGGTTCGGTGGTCGCCAACATCCTCAAGCTCGCCGACGTCCCGCTCGCGGCCTGCGGTCTGGTCGACAGCGATGGCGATCCGACCTTGGAAACGGTGGTGCTCGAGGATCCGCGCCGCCGGCTCTACCAGAAGGCGGTGATCCGCGACGACCGCCTGGTCGGGGTGATCATGCTCGGCTCGATCGTCGGCTTCGCCGAGCACCGCGAGCTCATCGCGCGCGGCACCGAGCTCGAGCAGCTGCGCGATCGCCTGCTGCGCCTGGGCGGCGCGGGCGGCGGCGGCCCGCGCGGCAAGCTGATC
>JACDEC010000448.1 GCA_013816645.1 Planctomycetota bacterium | reverse complement strand
CCTGGCGCGGCGCGGCGCGGCGAGCGCCGCCGCCGATCCCTTCAAGCATCCGGCCAACGCCGGGAACCTGCCGGCCTACGCGCCCGACATGCTGCCGCGGACCACCGAGCACCTCTCGCGCACCGCGCTGCTGGCGATCAACCTCGACTGGGACGCAGCAGCGATCGACGAGGTCGCCCGCATCCTGATCGACGCGTCGCGACAAGCCGGCAGTCGCGCCGTCGCCGTGGCCTGAACGCATTCATCGCGCATCGTCGCGATCCTGGTCGCGCCAGCGCAGCCCGTGGCGGCGGCACCAGCGCGATAGCGCCGAGGATCCCGAGAATCCCAGGTCGCTGGCGATCTGCGCGAAGCTGCGGCCTTCGCGGCGCAGGCGATGCAGCCGCTCGATCCGGCAACGGTCGATCCAGGCGCTCAGGCTCAGTCCGGTCTGGCGGCGGAACTGGCGGACCAGGTGGAACTTGCTGTAGCCGGCGAGGCGGGCGAGACCGTCGAGCGTCACGCCCACGCCGGCGGTGTCGTGGATGTGGCGGTGCACCGCGTCGATGCGTCGTGTGCGCTCGGTGTCCGCGGCACCCGCGGGGTGATCGGCGGCGAGCAGCGCCACGACCACCGCTTGGACGGTGGTCAGCAGACGTAGGCGCACCACGGCCGGCGTCATGCCGGGCGCGCGCAGCCGGGCGAGCGCGGTCGGCAGGTCGAGGCCGACGTCGGCGCTGGTCACCACGGGCAGGAAGTCGTGGCGGCAGCGGCCATCGCGCAGGGTGGTGAGGCTGGCGACCACACGATCGCCGGCGAGGCGGATCCACAGATGCTGGCCATCTTCGATGCCGACGGGATAGCCGTCGTCATGGGGTTCCATGCCATCGATGAAGACGCATGCCCCGGGCAGGCAGCGCACCAGGCGTCCGGCATGGCCGTAGGCGGCCTGGCCGCTGAGCGCGATGAGGATCTCGCGATGGGGATGGGCATGGGTGTTGCGCGCTCGCCACGAGCGGTCGGTCCGTTCGCTCAGCGCCGGCACCTCCAGCGGCAGCAGCGTCGACACCAGCTTCCAGCAGCGGGGGTCGGCAAGCACCGCGAGCGACGGTTCGTCGAACGGCTGGGACGTCACGCCGTCCATGATGGCGGGTGCCGCGGCCTGCGCCACGGCTGCCATCGCTGAGGCAGGGTCGCTCGGACCTGGTAGCTCGCGTACAGCAATCAGTGGCGCGTAGGCGGTCGTCGTCCGGCACGGTGGATACTGCAGGATGCGGAGTCCACCATTCGCGGAGTCCACCCCTTTTGCGGAGTCCACCCATGGTCACCGAACCGCTCTCGCTGACGCGCAAGCTGATCCTCGATCACCTCGTCGAGGGCGATCCCGTGCCAGGGAGCGAGATCGCGTTGCGCATCGATCAGACGCTGACCCAGGATGCGACCGGGACCATGGTGATGCTCGAACTCGAGGCGATGGGCATCGAACGCGTCGCGACCGGGCTGTCGGTGCAGTACGTCGACCACAACGTGCTGCAGACCGACTTCCGCAACGGCGACGATCACCGCTTCCTGCTCAGCGCCTGCCGGCGCTTCGGCGTCTGGTACAGCCGGGCCGGCAACGGCGTCAGCCATCCCGTGCATATGGAGCGCTTCGGCGTGCCAGGGGCGACGCTGGCAGGATCGGACAGCCATACCCCAGCGGCGGGCGCGCTGGGCATGCTCGCGGTCGGCGCGGGCGGGCTCGATGTCGCCTGCGCCATGGCCGGCGAGCCGCTGTGGTTGGTCATGCCCAAGGTGCTGGGCGTACGCCTGCACGGTCGGCTTCCCGAGTGGGTCAGCGCCAAGGACGTTGTGCTCGAGATGCTGCGCCGTCACGGCGTCGATGGCTGTCGGGGCTTTGCCATCGAGTACCACGGACCCGGGCTGGCCGCGCTGTCGGCGATGGATCGCCACGTCATCGCCAACATGGGCACCGAGATGGGCGCCACGACGTCGGTGTTCCCCGTCGACCAGGAGATCCGCCGCTTCCTGCGCGCCCAGGGCCGCGAGGACGTTTGGCGCGCGTTGGCGGCAGATCCCGGAGCGGCCTACGACCGCGTCGAGGATCTCGACCTGTCGACGCTCGAGCCGCTGATCGCCTTGCCGTCGAGCCCCGACCGGGTGGTGACGGTGCGCAGCGTCGTCGGGCGCGCGATCGACCAGGCGATGATCGGTAGTTCGGCCAATCCCGGACTGCGCGACTTCTGGATCGCCGGCATGATCGTCGCCGGCCGCGCGGTCGACCCGCGCGTCTCCTTCGACATCAATCCGACCTCGCGCCAGGTCATCGCCAACCTCGCGGCCTCCCCGGCCTTCGGTCACCTGATCCAGGCCGGAGCGCGCTTCCATCAAGCCGGGTGCAACGGCTGCATCGGCATGGGCCAGGCCCCGGCGACCGGCACGGTGAGCCTGCGCACGGTGCCGCGCAATTTTCCTGGCCGCTCGGGCACCGTCGATGACCAGGTCTACCTGTGCAGTCCGGAGACCGCGGCGGCGTCGGCGCTCGCGGGCGTGATCACCGATCCGCGCGACTGGGCGCAGCGCAGCGCGATCAGCTACCCGCGATTCGTGGCACCTGAGCGCGAGGTCGCCGACACCGCCAATCTGGTCGCGCCCTTACCGGCGGGAACCGCCCGGCCCGAACTGGTGCGTGGACCGAACATCCAGCCCATCCCCCAGTTCCCCGCCTTGGCACAGCGCCTCCGGGTACCGATATTGCTGCGGCTCGGCGACGGCGTCTCGACCGACGAGATCCTGCGGGCCGGCAGCGAGGCGCTCAGCCTGCGCAGCAACATCCCGGCGATCAGCCGCTTCGCGTTCAGTGTCGTCGATCCGAGTTTCGCCGTGCGCGCGACCGCCGCCAAGACCGCATACGGCGGCCACGTCGTGGTCGCCGGACGCACCTATGCCCAGGGGTCCAGTCGCGAACACGCCGCGCTGGCGCTGCGCTATCTCGGCCAGGTCGCGGTGCTGGCGAAGTCCTACGCGCGCATCGGCTGGCAGAACCTGGTCAACCACGGCATCGTGCCGCTCGAGTTCGCCGAGGGCGCCGACCATGCGCGCCTCGCTGCCGGTGCGATCCTGATCTTTGACGACCTGCCCGCGCAACTGCTGGCTGGATCGACGGTGGTCGCGCGCCTCGAGGGCGGCGGCGCATTGCGCCTGCTCCACCGCATGAGCGCGCGTCAGGTGGCGATCGTGATCGCCGGCGGAGTCTTCAACCGCATGCGCCGGCGCCGGATGGCTGACGCCGTCGATCCGGTAGTGGTCGACCTGCAGGAGGGGTCGCATCCGGAAGCGCACTCGTTGGGCTGAGTCTCAACCCCGCTGGACCCCGGCGAAATGCAGGGCGGCCCAGACCTTGAGGTCGATCAGCGCTCCGCTCGCCTCCTGCGCAGCCAGCCAGGCGGCGATATCGGCGAGCGCAGGCG
>JACDEC010000447.1 GCA_013816645.1 Planctomycetota bacterium | reverse complement strand
AGATCGGCGACAAGCCGGCGTCCACCGCGCTGGCGCGCTACACCATCGACTTCACCGCCCAGGCCAAGGCCGGGAAGATCGACCCGGTGTTCGGTCGCGACAACGAGATCCGCCAACTCATCGACATCCTCGCCCGTCGCCGCAAGAACAACCCGATCGCAGTCGGCGAAGCCGGCGTCGGCAAGACCGCGGTGGTCGAGGGCCTGGCGCTGCGCGTCGCCGAGGGCGACGTGCCGCCGGCGCTCCAGGGGGTCAGCATCCTCGGGCTCGACCTCGGCCTGCTCCAGGCCGGCGCCAGCGTGAAGGGCGAGTTCGAGACGCGGTTGAAAGGCGTGATCGAGGAGATCAAGGCGTCGCCGACGCCGATCATCCTGTTCATCGACGAGGCTCACACCCTGATCGGAGCCGGCGGTCAGGCCGGCACCGGTGACGCCGCCAACCTGCTCAAGCCGGCGTTGGCGCGCGGCGAGCTGCGCACCATCGCCGCGACCACCTGGTCGGAGTACAAGAAGTACATCGAGAAGGACCCCGCGCTCGCCCGACGTTTCCAGCTGGTCAAGCTCGACGAGCCGTCGGTGGCGGTGGCGACGCTGATGCTGCGCGGAGTCAAGGAACGCTTCGAGAAGGCCCACGGCGTGATTATCCGCGACGACGCGATCGTCGCCTGCGCCGAGCTCGGCGGCCGCTACATCTCGGGTCGCCAGCATCCCGACAAGGGCGTCGACCTGATGGATACCGCGGCGGCGCGGGTGAAGATCGCCCTGTCGACCAAGCCGGGCGCGCTCGAGGACGTCGAGCGGCGCATCCAGGCTGTCGAGCGCGAGCTCGCCGCGCTGGGACGCGACCGCCACCATGGCGCGAGTTCGCTCGACGGACGCATCGACGGACTCGAGGCGGAGATCGCCGCCGCCAGGATCCAGCGTGACGCGATCGATGCCCGCTGGCGCGAGGAGAAGGCCGCGGCCGACGCCGTGATCGCTGTGCGCGCGCGGTTGGCTCCCGCTGCCGCGATGGTCGCCAGCGCCGGTTCCGCACGAACCGCGATCAAGTCTGGCAACGAGGCCGCGGTTCGCGTCGAGCTCGAGGCGGCGATGGCCAGCCTGCGCAAGCTCCAGGGCAAGGATCCCCTGGTCCACATCGAGGTCACCCCCGAGGTGGTCGCGCAGGTGGTCTCGGATTGGACCGGCATCCCGCTCGGCAAGATGGTCTCCGACCAAGCCGCGTCCCTGCTCCAGTTCGAATCGCAGCTCGGCGAGCGCATAAAGGGTCAGGGCCATGCCCTGGAGATCGTCGGCACGGGCATCCGTGCCGCCAAGGCCGGGCTCAAGAACCCCGAAGCGCCGATGGGCGTGTTCCTGTTCGTCGGCCCCAGCGGCGTGGGCAAGACCGAGACCGCGTTGGGCGTCGCCGATCTGCTGTTCGGCGGCGAACGCTTCATGACCACGATCAACATGTCCGAATTCATGGAGAAGCACGCGATCTCGCGGCTGATCGGATCGCCGCCCGGCTACGTCGGTTACGGCGAAGGCGGCGTGCTCACCGAGGCGGTGCGCCAGCGGCCCTATTCGGTGGTGCTGCTCGACGAGGTCGAGAAGGCCGATCCCGAAGTGCTCAACCTGTTCTACCAGGTGTTCGACAAAGGCGCGTTGTCCGACGGCGAAGGCCGCACGGTGGACTTCAAGGACACCGTGATCTTCCTGACCTCGAACCTGGCCACCGACCTCATCACCGAAGCGGGAACCAGGGCCGAGCGCCCCGGCGTCGACGAACTCGTCGACCTGATCCGGCCGACGCTCAGTAGGCACTTCAAGCCGGCGCTGCTCGCGCGCATGACCATCGTGCCGTTCTACCCGGTCACCGGCGACGCGCTCAGATCGATCGCCGCGCTCAAGATCGACCGACTGCGCCGCCGCCTGCTCGACAGCCACAAGATCACGCTGACCGTCGCCCCGGCGGCGCTCGACGCCATCGTCGCGCGCTGCACCGAGGTCGAGACCGGCGCGCGCAACGTCGACCACATCCTCTCCGGAACGCTGTTGCCGCGCATCTCGAGCGAGATCCTCGGACGCATGGCCGACGGGCCGCTGCCCGAGCGGATGATGGTCGACCTCGCTCCCGATGGGACCTTCCGCGTCGCCTTCCCGGCGTTGTGAGCGGCGTTCCGGATCACGCCGTGCCTTTGCGTCGGTAGGCCGCGGGGCCGATGCCCATCCGCCGGGCGAAGACCCGGGTGAAGTAATACCGTGAACCGAAGCCGCAGGCGCGGGCGATGTCGTCGATGGTTTCGTCCCCGTAGAGCAGCCGTTGCGCGCCCACCGCCACTCGGCGATCGCGCACGTATTGCGCCGGGCTCTGCCCGATCTCATCACGGAAGCGCCGCAGGAAACGGTCGAGCGAGATGCCGCAGGCCTGGGCGAGCAGGCGATTGGGCAGGGGTTGTCCGAGGCGCTCGTCGACCAGGTGCAGAGCCGGAGCCATCGCGCCGTCCCCTTCCATCAACTGCAACGCGCGCGAGGCGGTCTGCACCGGCAAGGCGCGCATCTGCGCCGACAGCACCAGGTACGCCAGCGCCTTGGCTTGGCAGAGCACCGCCGCCGACGCCGGCCGTCCGAGATCCTCGCCCAGGCGTTCGGCCAGGGTGCGGATCGCTGCGTCGGCGGGAGCGACGAACGGGCAGGCGAAGATCTTGCGCGCGGTCATCCCGGAGAGCCCGAGCGGGTCCACGTGCAGATACAACTGCTCGACGTCGGGCACGGCGTGGCACGAGAAGCGCACGCCTGCGGGCACCACCACCGCCCGCCAGGCTGGCATGGCGATGCGACGGCGGCCATGCCCGATCGCGGCGCCGTCGGCGGTGTGGATATAGATGCGCCAGAAATCGTCCATCCGGTCCGGGTACGTCCACCAGGGCCACAGCGTCACCAGGCGGGTCTGCAGCACGCGCAGGTGCAGGCGGTCCTCGGCGAAGCGGTGGTCGCGGTCCACGGGCATAGGCGCAGCCTATGCAGCATCGCGGGCAATGGCAGTCCTGAGGCACCCTTGTCCCACGAATGGACACAAAAGGAACGGTTGCCGTGCATAGCGCCGCCGCGATCCGTGGTAGGCTCCCGCCATGCGCCAGCTCAACTTCCGCCAGGTCCACCTCGACTTCCATACCGGCCAGGGAATCGGCGAAATCGCCAAGGATTTTGACCCCAAGGCGTTCGTCCGCACGCTCAAGGCGGCGCACGTCAACGGCATCAACCTCTTCGCCAAGTGCCACCATGGGCACCTGTATTACGACACGAAACGCGCCGAACGTCATCCCGGCCTGGCGCCCGGCTTCGACCTGCTCGGGCAGCAACTCGAGGCCTGCAAGCAGGCGGGCATCGCTGCGCCGATCTACCTGTCGGTGCTCAATGACGAATACGCTGCCAAGACCCATCCCGATTGGGTGGCGCGCACCGTCGA
>JACDEC010000053.1 GCA_013816645.1 Planctomycetota bacterium | reverse complement strand
ACGCAGCAGACGGCCATCGCTGCCAAGCCAGATGTGAAGGATTTCCGTGTCAGGACACTAGGTCGAGCCCGTGGCGAGGCGTGCGGGGCGATCAGGCTCGGCCGGATGTCGCAGACGCAGCGCCCGGCGGCCTGAGCGGCGTGGATGGCCAGATCGGTGCCGCTGAGTCGCGGCAAGAAAGTATATGCCGGCCTGCGCTGGCGTGCATGGCTCCTCCCGCCGCCCGCCTAGGCTGTGGATCAGGAGCAGACCATGAGCGCCGCCACGACTTCGCTACCGGAACGGATCCTCGCCTTCGCTCCCGCGCCGGAGCGCGACGGCAAGCGCCTGCGCGCAGCGGACGTGGCGCGCTTCAATCGCGATGGCTATGTGCTGGGCCTCGACGTCTACAGCCCGGAAGAAGCCGCCGCCAACCGCCAGGCGTTCGACCGCCTGCTCACCAGCTTCCAAGCGGCCGGCCACGACAGCTATGCCATCAATGGCTACCACACCTCCTGCGCCGATATCTGGGATATCGCCATGGAGCCGCGCATCCTCGATCACGTCGAGGATCTGCTCGGTCCCGACTTCGTGATCTGGGGAACCCACTACTTCTGCAAGATGCCCAATGACGGCAAGGCGGTGTCCTGGCACCAGGACGCTCCGTACTGGCCGCTGACGCCCAGCCGAACGGTCACCGCCTGGCTGGCCATCGACGACGCCGATGTCGGCAACGCGGCGATGCGGGTGATCCCGGGCAGCCACCTGCATGGCGCGCTCCCCTACCGCCAGAGCCGGCCAGAGGAGAACAACGTGCTGTGGCGGACCATCGACGGCATGGACAACGGCGCCGCAGCGGTCTCGATGAACCTGCGCGCCGGCCAGATCTCGCTGCACAGCGACCTGCTCGTCCACGGTTCGCTGCCCAACACCTCCGATCGCCGCCGCTGCGGACTGACCATCCGTTACGCCGGAGCCGAAGTGCGCTCCTACGACGGCTGGAATCAGGCCAGCATGCTCTGCCGTGGGCGAGATCGGGATGGCCACTGGGCCAATCTGCCACGCCCACCCGGCAACGATGTGAGCCGCGTCATCCGGGCAATCGGGGGGAATTGAGCGAAGATGGTGCGAAGTGCGAAAGTGCGAAAGTGCGAAAGTGCGAAAGTGCGAAGTTAGCCGCTCGCGAACCCGCATCGACGCATGCCCGCTGTCACGGCGATCGCGGGATTTCGGGACTACCGGACTTCCGGACCTGTCCCGACGGTTGCGGCCACCTCCGCGGGCAATCGCTTCGGCCGCCCATCGCGACCGACGCAGGCGATGGTCACCCGACCCTCGGCGGTGACCTCGCCAGCGCCGGCGACACGCAGCACCGTGGTGAACGCGACTCGCGTCGGTCCGACGAGCACGGCGCTGGTCGTCAGTTCGACCTGGTCGTCGAAGCGCAAAGGACGCCGGTAGTCGAGCGCGAGCTCGGTCACCGGCATCAACACCCCCTGCACCTCGAGCTCGCGGTAGCTGAGCCCGTTGGCGCGCAGCCACTCGATGCGCGCCTCCTCGAGCCAGCCGACGTAGGCGCCGTGATGGGCCAGCCCCATCTGGTCGCTCTCGGCGTAGCGCACGCGGATACGATGGAGGTGCGGGTTGGGCACGACGCGGCGCGGCCCGGACGGTTACTTCGTCGCGACCGCGGTCGGCATCGACGGCCGACGCGACATCAGTCCCGGCGCGGCGATCAGCGCGACCGTCACCAGGGCGGCGGCCGCCAAGGTCCAGCTGCTCAGCACGGGCACGCCGGTGCGACGCTCCTCGACCCGGGCGCCGCTCCACACCGCGATGATCAGGCGGAAGTAGTAGGCGGCGCCGACCACGGCCATGACCATGGCGAAGACCGCGATCGCGGTCCACGATTTGCCGACCAGTTCGGAGAACACCAGGTACTTGCCGAGGAAGCCCACGGTCGGCGGCACGCCGGCGATCGACACCAGGAACACGGTGAGCACCAGGCCGTAGAACGGCTGGCCGCGACCCTGGCCGGCGAGGCCGGCGAGGTCGTCGCCAGCATCCTCGCGACCGCTGAGCGCGGCCAGCGCCGCCAGCGCGCCGGCGGTGGTGATGGCGTAGCCCACCAGGTAGAACCACAGGCTGGTCAACTGGAGCTGGCCCGTCCCGCTGGGCAGCACGAAGGCCAGCAGCATGTAGCCGGCGTGGGCGATCGAGCTGAAGGCGATCAGGCGGCGCGCGCTGTTCTGGCGCAGAGCCGAGAAGTTTCCGAGCACCAGGCTGAGCAGCGCGACGATCAGGAACACCAGGTTGAAGCGGCCGAGGTCGCGCTGGGCCTGGACGCTGACGCTGACCGCGTCGGTGAGCGCGAGCACGCCGCCGCCCTGGCCGCTGACCACCGCGACCTGGTTGAGCCACACCGCGCCGAGCGCCGCGAAGCCGCCGACCTTGATCACCGCGCCCATGAATCCGGTCACCGCGGCGGGTGCGCCAGCGTAGGCGTCCGGGCTCCAGAAGTGGAAGGGCACCGCGCCGACCTTGAAGAGCAGACCGATGCAGATCAGCGCCTGCCCGAGCAGGAACAGCTGTTGGCGACCAGCGAGGACGTTGGCGCCGAGATGGGTGCTGCCAGTGGCGCCGTAGGTCAGCGCGGCGCCGTAGAGGAAGATGGCGCTGAACACCGCGCCCATCACGAAGTACTTGAACAGCGCCTCGTTCGATTCCTTGCGATGGCGGCGCAGGCCAACCAGGGCGTAGACGCAGAGCGAGGCGAGTTCGAGGCCGAGGAACAACGTGATGGTGTCGATCGCCATGACCATGAGCATCGCCCCAGCCGAGGCGAGCAGGGTCAGCGCGTACGGTTCACCGCCGGGGTACTGGTCGCGGTGCAGGCTCTGCTGCAATCCGCATAGGCCGAGCATCGCCGAAGCGATGATCGCCAGGGACAGCCACGAACGCGCCGTATCCATGGCCAGGATGCCGCCGAGCTGACCGGGGTCACCGACCAGGGCCTGGGCGATGCCGGCGGCGACCAGGAACGCGGCGCCGATCCAAGGCAGCAGCGCATGCTTGGTCGCACGGTTGAGGAAGGCCTCAAGACCGATGCAGGCCAGGCCGCCGGCGCAGACCAGCAGGAACGGCAGCAGGAACGGGAAGATCGCGACGGATGGCATGTCAGGGTCCCGTGGGGCTGGCTACGGCGATGGCTTCAGTCGCCGCGGACGCGGCCGCGGCGGCGATCCGGGCGTCGCGCGCCGGGGCGCCGAGGGTGACCGCGACCGAGCCGGCCTGGGAGGAGATCGGCGCGGGGTAGAAGCCGAAGCCGACGCTCAGCAGCAGCAACGGCACCACCGCAGCCAGTTCGTAGCCGCGCAGGTCCTCCATCGCGGGCACGTCGCTGCGGGGCTCGCCGTAGAACCAGCGTTGGATCAGGCGCAGCAGGTAGACGGCGCCGAGGATGGTGCTGACGCCGGCGAGCGCGGCGATCCACCAGCGACTGGGATCGAAGACCCCGAGCAGCAGCAGGAGTTCACCGGCGAAGTTGGCGGTGCCCGGCAGCGCCGCCGAGGCCAGCGCGGCGATGACGAAGAGCACGGCCAGGCGCGGGACGACATTGACCAGGCCGCCGAGCTCCTCGACTCCGCGACGCTCGGCGCGCTGCTCGACGTAGCCGGCGAGGATGAACAGCGCCGCGACCGAGAAGCCGTGCGCCACCATCTGCACGGCGGCGCCCTGCAGCGCGAGCGGCGAGAAGGTGAAGATGCCGACCACGACCAAGCCGAGGTGGCTGAGGCTGGAGTAGGCGAGCAGCCGTTTGACGTCGGTCTGGGCCAGCGCCATGAGCGCGCCGCCGACCGCGCCGATCAGGCCGAGGACGATGAACCAGGTCGCGTAGTGCGCGCAGAGGTCGGGGAACATCGGCAGCACGAAACGCAGCAGGCCGTAGGTGCCGAGCTTGGCCATGGCGCCCGAGAGCAGGACCAAGGCTCCGGTCGGGCATTCGGCGTAGGTGAGCGGCTGCCAGCCGTGCAGCGGGAAGAGCGGCACCTTGACCGCGAAGGCCAGGGCGAAGGCCAGGAACATCAGCAGGCGCTCGCGGTCGGCGAAGTCGGGACCGCCGAGCTGGGCCACGACCTCGGCCAGGCCGGTAGTGTGCACGCGGTTGGCGATGAACCAGATCGACACCAGCATGAACACCGAGCCGAGCATGGTGTAGAGGAAGAACTGCAGCGCCGCGCCGCGCCGATCGGCGCCGCCGAAGACCGCCATCAGCACCACCACCGGGATGAGCATGCCCTCGAAGGCGAGGTAGAAGACCACGAGGTCGCGGGCGAGCAGCGCGCCGAACATCATGCCCTGCATCACCAGCAGCGCGACGACCAGCTCGCGCATGCGATCGCCGACCTGGTCGCGGCTGGCGATGATCGCCACCGGCGTCAGCCAGGCGACCAGCTGGATCAGCCAGGCGCTCAGGCCATCGCTGGCCAGGCTCAGCTGCACGGTCGCGTCGGTGTTCCACAAGGTGAACCACGGCCGCGAGACTTCGATCGGCCCCATGCACGTGATCAGCGGCAGGGCCAGCCCGGCGGTCACCAGCGAGAGCAGGATGCCGAGCCGCAACGAGGCGTCGCCATCGCGGCCGGAGGTGAAGCAGGCGAAGATGGCGGCGACGAACGGCGCCGCGAGCACGAGATAGAGGTAGCTGTTCACGTCGTCGCCTTGGTCAGCTCGGGATCGAAGGTCCTGGTCATGGCGGTCACCGGCCCGCGCCCGGCCAGAGCAGCACGGCGATGATCACCACCACGCCGACCACGCTCATCGCCAGCGACGAGCGCAGGCGGCTGCGCTGCAGCGTCGAGTAGCCCTCGCCGAGGAAGACGGCGATGTCGGCGACGGTGCGCGTGATCGAGCCGATCAGGGCCTGGTCGATGATGCGCGCGAGGATCCAGGACAGGCCACGGGTCGGCCGGATCACCGCGAGGTCGTACACGCGGTCGAAACCGTCGGTCCAGGCGGCGGCGAAGCCGGTGAGCGGCCCCGGCTCGCTCGACCCGCGCGGACCGCGGCGGAACAGCAGCATAGCGATCAGCCAGCCGATCACGGCCGCGATGGTGCCGAAGATCATCACCATCCACACCAGGCCGTGGCCTTCGTGCGGAGCGTGACCGGCGGCGACCACGGTCTGGGCGTGCCCGAGCACCGGCGCGAGCCACTGCGCGAAGAAATCGAGGTGCATCTGCTTGTCCATGACCTCGCTGAAGCCGACCCAGGCGGTGCCGACGATCAGGCTGCCGATGCCGAGGATGAACAACGGCATGGTCATGGTGAACGGCGACTCGTGGACATGTGCGCGAGTGGCCGGATCGATCCGCGACGGGCTCCAGAACACCAGGTACATCATCCGGCTCATGTAGATCGCGGTGAGCAGCGCGGTGAGCAGCGCGGCGATGCCGACCAGCACACCGAGGTCGCCGGCGGCGAACAAGCGCTCGAGGATCAGGTCCTTGCTCATGAAACCGGACGCCAGCGGCATGCCGATGATCGCGTACCAGCCGAACCACATCGACGAGTAGGTGATCGGCAGGGCCTTGGCCAGGCCGCCCATGCGGCGCATGTCCTGCTCGTGGTGCAGGGCGTGGATCACCGACCCGGCGCCGAGGAACAGCGTCGCCTTGAAGAAGGCGTGGGTGAAGACGTGGAACAGGGCGACGTCGAAGGCGCCCACCCCCGCGGCCATGAACATGAAGCCGAGCTGGCTCACCGTCGAGTAGGCGAGCACCTTCTTGATGTCCTGCTGGACCAGGCCGGCGATCGCGCCGTACACCGCGGTGACCAGGCCGATGAGCGTGATCGCGGTCATGACCTGGGGCGCGAGCACGAAAACGTCGGCCAGGCGCGCGACCAGGTAGACGCCCGAGGTCACCATGGTCGCGGCGTGGATCAGCGCCGAGACCGGGGTCGGACCAGCCATCGCGTCGGGCAGCCAGGTCAGCAGCGGCACCTGGGCGCTCTTGCCGGTGCAGCCGAGGAACAGCAGCGCCGCCGCCGCCACCACCAGGCCGGAACCGACCACTTCCTTGGGCGCGGCGGTGAACCACGCCGAGATGTCGGCGTAGCGCAGGCTGCCCGCATCGCCCATCGCCGCGAACAGGCAGAAGGCGCCGAGCAGGAAGCCGAGGTCACCGATGCGGTTTATCACGAAGGCCTTGCGCGCCGCGTCGTTGTAGGCGGTGGTCTTGTGCCAGAAGCCGATCAGCAGGTACGAGCACAGGCCCACGCCTTCCCAACCGAGGAAGGTCGCGACCAGGCTGTCGCCGAGCACGAGGATGATCATGCTCGCCATGAACAGGTTCAGGTAGGCCATGAACCGGGCGAAGCCGCGGTCCTGCCACATGTAACCGATCGAGTAGACGTGGATCAGGGTGCCGATGCCGGTGATGAACAGCAGCATCAGCGCCGTGAGCCGGTCGAAGAGCAGGCCGAAGGCGAGCCCCTCCGCACCGATGGGCAGCCAATGCCACAGGCTCTGCACCAGCGCCTGGCCAGGAAACTGGACGAGCGTGGCGATGCCGAGCAGGGTGATCAGGAAGGCTGCGGCGGGCATCGCTACGGCCAGCGCGGCGACGAAACCCTTGGCGGCGCCGCGCTCGCTACGCGCCGAGCCCAGGCTGAGCAGGCCGTTCACCGCGAAGCCGACGAGCGGCAGGGTCGGGATCAACCACAGGATGGAGGACTGCACCGGCTACTCCTTCATGTCCGCGTAGGCGTCGCTGTCGAGCGAGTCGCGGTTGCGGACGATGCAGATGACCATGGCCAGGCCGACGCAGGCCTCGGCCGCCGCGATGGCGATGATGAACAGCGGCGACAGGTGGCCGGTCAGCGAGGCGTCGCCCGGCACGGTCCGCGCGAAGCCGATGAAGCTCAGGTTGACCGCGTTGAGCATGAGCTCGACGCCCATGAGCAGGAAGAAGATGTTGCGACGGGTCAGCGTCACCGCGAGGCCGAGGGCGAACAGCACCGCGGCGAGCAGCTGGACGTGGATGGGGTCGAGGTGCGACATGTCAGTGGGTCCCCGCCACCGGCGGCTTCACGAAGGTTTCGGTCGAACGCCCGACCGTCGCCGCATCGGGGATGGCCGCCACCGCGGCCGCGCGCTCGGCATGGCCGGCGTGCTCGTGATGCGGTTGATCGTCGTCGGCGACGGTGTCCAACGAACGCTTGGCGAGCATCACCGCCGCGACGATCGCGGCGAGCAGGATCAGCCCGCCGAACTCGAAGAGCAGCCACCAGCCGCCGCCAGCGGTGTCGAACATGCGCGCGGCGACGGTCTCGAGGCCGGCGCGCACGGTGCCGGCGTGCTCGACGATCCCGCTCCGGCTGTCGCCGATGGTGTTCAGGACCAGGGCGGCGAGCAGCACCGGCAGCGCCAGGCCGATCAGGCTGTAGGCGTCGAAGCGCGGGATGCGATCGTCGAGGCCCTGGTTCAGCACCATGATCACGAACACCAGCAGCATCATGATCGCGCCGGCGTAGACCAGGATCTGCAGCACAGCGAGGAACGGGCTGTGCAGCAGGGCGTAGAGCCCGGACAGGCTGAGCATCACGCCGATCAGCGCCACCGCGCCCTGGATGGGGTGCCGGCAGAGCAGCAGCGCGCCGCCGCACAGCGTGGCGAGCCCGGCGAACAGCCAGAAGTAGATCGGCCCGAGGATGGCGTTCAGTTCGGGGAGCATGCGTTCCGCCTGATGAGAGTGAGACCGCGCATTTAGTGGTACGTCCCCGACTTGAACTCCTCGAGCGCCTGCGCGTGGAGCTTGCCGCCCGGAGCCTTCTGCGACTGGACGTCGGTGTCCGGGTAGTCCTTGGGGTCCCAGTCCATCAGCTTGGCCTTGTCGACCACGAAGTCGGCGCGGTTGTCGCCAGCCAGGATCGCCTGCTTGGTGTCCATGCGGATGGCGTCGCACGGGCACGCCTCGACGCAGAAGCCGCAGAACACGCAGAGCAGCAGGTCGATCTCGAACTTCGCGGGGCGCTTCTCGATGTGGTGGTCGGGGCTCTCCTCGGCGACGATGTTGATGCAGCGCGCCGGGCAGGCCGTCGAGCACATGTAGCAGGCGACGCAGCGCGGGCTGGCGTCGGGCCGCTTCATCAGCCGATGGCGCGCGCGGTAGTCGCGCGGAATGTCGGGCTGGACCTCGGGGTACATCAGCGTGATCGACGCCGCCGGATTGGTCAGCGTGCGCCGGGCGTGGCCGAAGGTGGTGGCCAGGCCCTTGAAGATCTCGACGAAGTAGATGCGTTCCCAGAACGTGAGTTCGGGGCGCGGGACGAGTTTAGCCAAGGGACACCTCCATTGCCGCTGTGCGGAGTGCGACGTGCGGAGTGCGACGGGTTCGCATCTCTACGTCGCACATCGCACGTCGTACATCGCACGTCCTCACGACTGCACCGCCTTCGCGATCACCGCGGTCACCAGCAGGTTCACCAGCGCGATGTTGAGCAGGACCTTCCAGCCCAGCGACATGATCTGGTCGTAGCGCATGCGCGGCAGGGTCCAGCGCACCCACACGAACAGCCAGCAGAAGAACAGGGTCTTGGCCAGGACGATGCCGATCTGCAGCGCGGCGGTGAGCAGCGACCAGCGCAGCGGATAGACCTTGGCGCCCTCGTGCCAGAGATCGAGCGCCTGGGGTTTGACCAGCAGCCACGACGCCACCGCGCCGCCCAGGCAGGCCAGGCCGGCCAGCACGAACAGCGCGCGGAAGAAGCCGTATTCCTTGGAGCGCGCCGCGCGGTCGCTGGCGGCCAGGGTCGCGTACTGCTTGCGCCGACCATGGACCAGGTGGGCGATGGCCAGGAACAGCAGCGCGGTGACCGCCAGCACGCCGGCGAGCACGCCGCCGAGGTGGGTCTTGATCGCCACCGTGTCGAGCCACGGCAGGTGGTAGCCGCCGAGGAACAACGTCGCGATCAGCGCGGAGGCGACCACGATGTGGCAGTACTCGCCCATCATGAACAGGGCGAACTTGACCGACGAGTACTCGGTGTGGAAACCGGCGACCAGTTCGGACTCGCCCTCGGCGACGTCGAACGGGTTGCGGTTGCACTCCGCGAACATCGAGACCAGGAAGAGCAGGAAGCCGATGGGCTGGACGACGATGCCCCAGACGTGGTTGGCCTGCCACTCGACGATGCTGGTCAGGCTGAAGCTGCCGACCACCAGGAACAGGCCGAGCGCGCCGAGGCCCATCGAAACTTCGTACGAGATCATCATCGCCGAGGCGCGCAGGCCGCCGAGCAGCGCGAACTTGGAGTTCGACGCCCAGCTGCCGAGCACCACGCCGTAGACCGACAGCGAGCCGAGCGCGAACAGCGCGAGGATGCCGGCGTTGGCGTCGAAGAACGACGGCGCGACGGTGACCACGCCGTTGGCCGCGGCGTAGCTGATCGGCGCGAACCACGGGATCAGCGACGGGGTGAGCACCGCGGTCATCACCGGGATCGCCGGGGCGATCAGGTAGAAGGGCTTGTAGGCGAACGGCGGGACGAAGCTCTCCTTGAAGAAGAGCTTGATGCCGTCGGTGAGGTTGTGGACCAGGCCGAAGCCGCGCAGGCGCAGACCGAAGATCGGGATCGCCGCGCGGTTGGGACCCGGACGGTCCTGGATGAAGGCGGCGCCGCGACGCTCCATCAGGATCAGCAGCGGCACGAGCATGAACGGGATGAGGACCAAGCCGAGCTTGATCGCCATCAGGACGATGTCGTTGAACTCCACGATCACGCTCCCGCGCCGACGGCGGCCGGCTTGGGCGCCTCGACGATCTGCTGGCCCATCGGACCGATGCTGCGGTAGCTGATGCCGACGAACTGCGGGACGCGCGCGACCGCCGCCTTCCAGGCGTCGACCTCGCTCAGCCAGGGGATCGGCTTGGCCCCGGCCAGGCCGGAGAGCCGCACCAGCGCCTGCCAGGGCGGATCGAGCTGCGGATTGGGCACCACCGGGCAGGCATTGACCAGCTGCACGCGGCCGTTGGCGTTGACCATCGAGCCCCGGACCTCGGCCCAGCAGCGCACGCCGACGGCGATGGTGGCCTTGGCGACGCTGGCGTCCTTCCAGCTGGCGAGGACCACGCGGTTGGGGATCGCCTCGAGCGCGACGGCCTTGGCGGCGTCGCTGCCCCAGAGGTCGTGGTTGATCACGAGCAGGCAGTCGAACTCGCCGACCCGCGCGGCGAGCTGGTCGAGGTTCTCGGGCACGCCGAGCAGGGCCAGGCCCTTGCGGTTGGCGACCGGGTCGCCGGACTTGGCGATGCCGTCGGGCTTGGCGACCGGCAGCCACGAACCGCCGAAGACCTCGGCCTTGGCCCCTTGTGGACCAGCACCCAGCGCCTCGGCGAAGGCCAGCGCCGCGGCGGCGTCCTCGGTGGTGCCGTGACCGCTGGCGACGATCGCGACCTTGCGGGCCTTCTTGAGCAGTTCGCCGGCGGCGAGCAGGCCCTGATCCAGGCTGGCAGGCTTGCCCGCGACCACGGCTTCGCTCAGGCGATTCTGGTCGAGCCGCTGGTAGAGCAGGCGCGTGGAGTTGCTGATCCAGCTCTTGTTGACCGCGGGATTGCGGCGCGGCATCAGCCGCCAGATCTTGCCGTTGTTGTACTCGATGGTGAGGTTCGCGCCGAGGCTGTCGTCGGGTGCGATCGATTCGACCTTCTTGAGCATCCACACCCGCTGCTGGAAGCGGAAGTGCTTGCCGGTCAATGCGCCGACCGGGCAGATGTCGGTGACGTTGAGGTCGTACTCGTGCTTGAGCGGCTCGCCCGGGAAGGTCGTGATGTAGGCGCGGTCGCCGCGGCCGGCGAGGTAGAGCTGCTCGGTGCCGGCGACGTCGCGCATGAAGCGCACGCAGCGGTCGCAGAGGATGCAGCGCTCCTGGTCGAGCACCACGGTCTCGCCGAGGTCGATGGCCTTGCCGCCGCGGTCGATGCCCTTGGCGTCGGTGAAGCGGTGGTCGGCGCCGCCCTTGTAGACCTTGCCGGTCTGGTCGTCGAGCCGGCTCTCGTGCCGGCCCGAGGTCATGTAGTGCTCCTGCAGCGTGCACTCGCCGGCCTTGTCGCAGATCGGGCAATCGAGCGGGTGGTTGACGAGCAGGAACTCCATCACGCCCTTGCGCGCCTTGGCCACGCCGTCGCTGGCCTGGGTGCGCACCTTCATGCCCGGCGTCGGCCGCATGTGGCAGGAGATGCCGAGCGCGAAGCCGCGCGGACCCTCGGTCTCGACCAGGCAGATGCGGCAGTTGCCCGCGACCTTGAGGTCGGGGTGGTAGCAGAAGGTCGGGGTGAAGATGCCCAGGCCGTTGAGCGCGTCGACCAGTTGCTGGT
>JACDEC010000446.1 GCA_013816645.1 Planctomycetota bacterium | reverse complement strand
CGCCGAGCGTGCAGCTGGCGCGGATCAGCGCCGCGGTCTTGCCGCGGTGGATGCGTTCGAGGCGCTCCCGCGCGGCGGCGCCGGCAAGGTCGCCCTGGCCTTCGGCTTCGATGTCCTCGTGCTGGCCGCCGACCACGCCGCGGCTGCCGATCGCCGCGGCCAGCGTAGCCACCGCGTCGCCGCCCAGCGGCGCCACGACCTCGAAGGCCAGGCTCTGCAACGCGTCGCCGGCGAGGATCGCGGTGGCCTCGTCGAAGGCCTTGTGGCAGGTGGGACGGCCGCGGCGCAGGTCGTCGTCGTCCATCGCGGGCAGGTCGTCGTGCACCAGGGTGTAGGTATGGATCAGCTCGACCGCGGCCATCGCCCGGTCGACGCGCTCGCCGGGCTGGCCACCGGCCGCGGCGCTGGCCTCGCGCACCAGCGCTGGGCGCAGGCGTTTGCCGCCGGCGAACACGCTGTAGCGCATCGCTTCGTGCAGCCGAGCCGGCCAGGAGTCCGCCGCCGGCATCAGCCGGTCGAGCGCCGCATCGGCTGCGGCGACCGCCTCCGCGAGGGCGGCGGCGGCGACGCCCATGCGATCATTCTGGGGAGCGGACATCGGCGGGGATGCTCGGCACGGCTGCCGCCGGGTCCAGCAGCAGTGCGCCGCGCGGTACTCGAACCCGGTCGCGCAGCATCGGCTACCCCATGCGAGCGGCGCTTGCGCCGCGCATCCGCGGGGGCTTGCGCGCTGGACCCTGGGCAGGGCGCCCTACACTTCCCCGATCACCCGTTTTGCAGGATAGAGGGAGCACGCATGGGAGCGGATCAGGGCCAGGCCGGACGCGAAGAGGACAAGCAGCAGAGCGCCTCCGAACCGACCTCGCTTCCGCCCGGCGCCGGCTCCGGATCGGGCGACTACGGCGCCGAGAAGATCCAGGTCCTCGAGGGCATGGCCGCGGTGCGCAAGCGTCCCGGCATGTACATCGGCGATCCCGGGACCACCGGGCTCTACCAATTGGTCTGGGAGACCATCGACAACTCGATCGACGAGGCCCTCGCCGGGCACTGCACCGAAGTGTCGATCACCATCCATCCCGACAATTCGGTGAGCGTCGCCGACAACGGCCGCGGCATCCCGGTCGCGCCGCACCCGTCGAGCGGCAAATCGACGCTCGAGGTGGTGCTCACCATCCTGCACGCCGGCGGCAAGTTCGACCGCAACAGCTACAAGGTTTCGGGCGGCCTGCACGGCGTCGGTGTCAGCTGCGTCAACGCGACCTCGGCCTGGCTGGTCGCCGACGTGCGCCGCGACGGCAAGCACTGGCGCATGCGCTTCGAACGCGGCGAAGCGGTGACTGCGCTGCAGGACCTCGGACCCTCGAGCGAGCGCGGCACGGTCATCCACTTCAAGCCCGACGCCGAGGTCTTCGGCGAGAACACCATCTTCGACTACAAGACCGTGGCCACCCGGCTGCGCGAGCTGGCGTTCCTCAACAGCGGCGTGCGCATCAACTTCCAGGACCTGCGCGAAGAGGGGAAGGCCGAGGTCTTCTACTCGACCGACGGCCTGGCCGGCTTCGTGCGCTACCTCAACCAGGGCAAGGCAGCGCTGCATCCGGTCGTGCACATCGTCCGCGAGGGCGCCGACGGCGTGATCGTCGAGCTCGCCATGCAGTTCAACGACAGCTACGACGAGCACATCCTGTGCTTCGCCAACAATATCCGCAACCGCGACGGCGGCACCCACCTCGAGGGCTTCAAGACCGCGCTGACCCGCGAGCTCAACGGCTACGCGAAGAACGCCAACCTGCTCAAGGGCGACAAACCGCCCCAGGGCGAGGACCTGCGCGAAGGGCTGTGCGGCATCATCGGCATCAAGCTGCCCGATCCGAAATTCTCGGGCCAGACCAAGGACAAGCTGATCAACCACGAGATCGCCGGCATCGTCCAGAACCTGGTCGGCATCGCGCTCAAGGACTACTGCGAGGAGAACCCCAAGGTCGCCAAGCTGCTGGTCATGAAGGCGCTCGGCGCCATGCAGGCGCGCGAAGCCGCGCGCAAGGCCCGCGAATTGGCGCGCAAGGATCGCAAGAGCCTGCTCAACAACGCCGGCATGCCCGACAAGCTGCGCGATTGCCAGAGCCGCGACGTCGCCGAGACCGAGATCTTCCTGGTCGAAGGCGATTCGGCCGGCGGCTCGGCCAAGCGTGGTTCGCAGGCGCGCTTCCAGGCGATCCTGCCGCTCAAGGGCAAGATCATCAACGTCGAGAAGGCGCGCATCGACAAGGTCATCGGCCACAGCGAAATCTCGGCGATGGTCCAGGCCTTCGGCGCCGGCATCGGCGAGGAGTTCGACATCGCCGGACTGCGCTACGGCAAGATCGTCATCATGACTGACGCCGACGTCGACGGCTCGCACATCCGCACCCTGCTGCTGACCTTCTTCTTCCGCCACATGGGCAAGCTGATCGAGAACGGCCACGTCTACGTCGCCTGCCCGCCGCTCTACAAGATCCGCCGCGGCAAGAAGGAGGAGTACGTCTTCAACGAGAAGGTGCTCGCCCAGGAGATCACCCGCATGGGCCTGGATTCGACGGTGCTGATCGATCGCCACAGCGGCGGCGGCCGCGAACGCGAGTTCACCGGTCCGGCGCTCGGCGCGCTGATCGCCACGCTCAGCGAATTCGACGAGCACGAGCGGGTACTCGCGCTCAAGGGCCTGACCTTGGAGGAGTACCTGAACCTGCGCAACGGCGCCGGCGTGCTGCCGCTCTACCGCGTGGTGGTCGGCGAGGCCGAGCGCTACCTCTACGACGAGGCCGAGCTCAGCGCGATGCTCGCCGCCCGCGACGCGCGGGTGGTGCCGTCGTCCGAGCTGCCGCAGGGCGAGGTGCCGGCGACCACCATCCCCGAGATCATCGAGTTCACCGAGCGCGAGCACCTCGAGCGCAGCATGGACCGCCTGCGCATCGAGGGCTGGAACCCCGCGTTCCTGCTCGATGGCCCCGATCGCGTCGCGCCCTTCGTGCTGCGCCAGGGCGACCGCGAGATCCCGGTGACCGACCTGCGCTCGCTGGTTCCGGCGGTGAAGAAGTACGGCACCGACAGCCTGGACGACATCCAGCGCTACAAGGGATTGGGCGAGATGAATCCCGATCAGCTGTGGGACACCACCATGGATCCCAAGAAGCGCACGCTCAAGCGCGTGACCTTGAGCGATGCCATCGAGACCGAGCGGATGTTCTCGACGCTGATGGGCAATGACGTCGCGGTGCGGCGCGAGTTCATCGAGCGGTATGCCTTGGCGGTCGCCAAGAAGATCGATGTCTGAATGCGTAGCTGCGGCTTGCGCCCAAGCCGCAGCCCTCGCTGCGCTCGGCCGCGCTGACGCGCGGGGCTTCGCCTCTGCGGCATGTGCGACGCCGGCTGCGCCGTCGTGCCTCGCTTCGCTCGGCCAAGCCTGGTCCCCGCT
>JACDEC010000052.1 GCA_013816645.1 Planctomycetota bacterium | reverse complement strand
TCACGACGGAACCACGTCCCAAGGTTGGAACCGGGGCCATTGCATGATCGTCGATCGGAACGGATTGGTGCGGGCCCAGATCCCAGGCACCTGCGTCATCGATCATCAGCTGGATCAGATGGCGCATGCCCGCTTGGAATTTCCTGCCGCAGGTGCCTGCTGATGCTTTGGCCGGTTCCGTTCCTATCGCTCGGCGATGCGCGGTCGCGTCCTCCGTGGTCAGGCATACGACCTGGGCACCAGCCCCGATCACCGGTGGCAACCGGGCGACATGAGCACAGGCGGTCGTCGTCCCGCCCGAGCGCCTGATATGCCATCCGAGACCCTCAGCCACAGAGCCTTGGTGATCCTCGCGCAATTCCGCGGCAATCTGCACAGCGGCAGCTGGCCCCCCGGCTTCAAGCTGCCACGCGAGGTGGATTTGGCCGAGCACCATGGCGTCAGCCGGCCGACCTTGCGCAAGATCATCCGCATCCTCGAACGCGAAGGTCGGCTGCAGGTACGCCAGGGCAGCGGCACCCGGGTCCTCGCGAAGAAGGTCGTCCGTGGCCCGATCGCGATCATGGACTGCACCGACCCCGAGCTTACCCGGATGGCGGTCGCGCGCATTGCCGCCGCCGGTCGTCGCACCCTGGTCTTCGATCACGGCGACAATTGGAGTCCGACCGCGGAGCACCTCTGGTTCGATCATCTGCTGCAGGTCGGCGCCAGCGGCCTGCTAGCGGTCGGGACACCCAATGGCGGCGCGGACCGCGCCGCGTTCGCCCAGTTGGCGGGCGCCGGAGTCCAGGTCATCCACCTCGAACATTTCGACGAAACCATCCCGGATCAGGAATGGTGCCTTCCCGACTACGCCATGGGTGGCCGGATCATCGCTCAGCGGCTGTTGGCCGCCGGCTGCCGCCAACTCGCCTGGATGGATATCTGCAATTCACCGTTCGTGGTCCTCGCCCGTGGCGGTTTCCTCGCCGCCGCTGGCAGCGATGCGCGCCAATACCGACCGGTATGGGGCGGCGCCGCTGTCTCAGGGCATCCCGATCAGATGCACTTCCTGCGCTGGCTCGAGCGCCTGCCGCCAGGCACCGGCGTGGGCTTCAGCGATTGCAGCGCCGCGTGCTGGTTCAGCGATCAGCTGGCCTCGCGTCCCGATCTCCACATCGCGTCGCTCAGGTTCCAGCCGAACGAGCCGGTCGGCCCGTGCCGGATCGTCCTCCAGGTCCCTCGGCGTCACTGCGTCGAAGCCGCGGTGGCAAGGATCCTCGGCGAGGATCCGCATCCCCTCCGACGCTGGGCGCCATGGGGCGATGACGCCAGCGCCTGATGCCTGATGCCGGCATACCTCAGGCGACCTGCGGCCACAACGGGCGGCGACAAGCCCTCGCGCAGGCACCCTCGAAGACCAAGGCGCGCAGATACGGCAGCGCGTGCTGCATGCGCGTCAGGCTCTCCTGATAGAGTTCCCGGCAGGAGGTGAAGCGACTGGAGTGGCCGCCCAGGTTGAGGTCCACCCGATGGCGCAACATCGTCGCGAAGGTCTTCAGGCAGCCGTCCGCATCTCCTGGTGGGGAGTCGTTGCAGAGCGCGAAGAACAAGGTCGAGGATTCTCCGCGATTCTGGATCACGTCGCCGGTGCAGGCGATCGACGCTCCGTTCCACGACACCAGGTATCCCGCATGGGCCATGGTATGACCGGGGAGATGCTCGCAGACGATCACGGCATCGTGCCAACGGAATGGCTGGCCCGGGTGCAGCACGACATCGACATGCTCATCGCGACCCTGTCCATACCAGGGCAGGAGCGCGGGGTAGGGATGGTCCCAGGGCGCATCGATGACGCTGGCGACCAGGTCCATGGCCCCGAGCCGGACCTCTGGATAGCGTTGCCGGACCAACGGAGCCAGATCGTAGTGATCGCCATGCGGGTGCGTGACCAGCATCAGCTCGATGGTGCGCAATCCCGCCTCGCGTTCGAATCGTTCGAGGTCGGCGATGAAGTCCCGCTCGCGATCGGGATTCCCGAAATCGCAGGGACCGGGATCGATCAGCAGACCGCGGCCAGCGCCGTCGATGAACAGCGCCGCATTCCCGAAGTTCGCGATCTGCCAGACGCCGGGATGCACCCCCTCCCAGCGTCCTAGCCGCGTCACGGCCACCGGCGCCGGCTCCTGGTAGGTTCCCGTGACCCACTCCAACGAGGTCAGGTAGGCCCTGATTTTCGCTGAGAGCTCGCGGGCCAGCCGGGCCCCGTCCGGCATCCCGGGACCGGTGGAGGGCAGCAGCGGACAGGCGAGCGCGGCGATGCCGTCGAGCATGTCCGGCATGCGGGCCAGCGCGGTCTGATGATAGGCGTGCTCGAGATCGTAGAGATTCACCAGCACCCCGGGATGGCGGAACAGGTCGCCGATGCATGCGGCGAGGATGCGTCCATCGCGTTCCACGATGAAGCCGACGGCAGCGTGGTCGTGCGCGGGCAATGCGATGACGCGCAGGCTGATCGGCCCGAACGGTATCAGGTCGCCCGGAGCGAAGGTGCTGACCAAGGTCAGGCGATCATCCGGCGGGAACCGGGTGATCGCACCGGCGATGCCGTAGGCTTCACGGCCCAGCGTCACCGGCCATTCTTCGGGGCGATCCCAGGTGGTGCGCGACCGTCGCCGCCAGGCTGCCAGATCGCTGACCCGTTCCACTTCGCCCTCGCGGACGCGGATCGGCACCCCAGGCAGGCGATCTCCCTCGCGGGTATGCTCGGGCTGGCAGTGGGTATGCAGGACCAGTTCCGCTGGCGGCAAGCCCTGGGCTGCCAGCCATCGGGCAGGATCACGGGTTCCGCAGTCGATGAGCAGGGTCCTGCCCGCTGCGACCAGTGCCCAGGTCGTGGTCTCACCGACCAGGCCGTAGGCGGTGACGTCGGCATCGAGCCAGAGTTCCATGGTGGTCACGAGCACGTTCCTGTCGGCATGTGAGGGTTCGACCGGCACCGCTTCAACGCAGCGGCGCCAACGAGAACCAACGCGTGACCGTCCGCTCGACGGTGAAAGCGATGACCGACATCTCGCCCAGCGCCGTTCCACTGATCCGATCGGTGACCTGGCAGCGGTCGGGCAAGGCGATCCGTCGGGGACCTGGCTTCACCGCATGCACGGCGACCATCGTCGCGTCGGCGTACACCACGTCGTCCTCATCGTCATAGACATGGGTTCCGCTGAAGCGGGCGAGATTGCGCAGCAGCCTCGCCGGGAGCGGTGCCGCAGCCGTGAAGACCACGGCGTAGTCCCCTGCGCCGCGGATTCCCGGCGAACTGTTACCGGCGGCGCCGCGTCCGAACTCCTTCACCACCAGTCCCGGTCGTCGCTTGCCGCTGTCCAACGCGATCGTGCCGAGCCGGGTGAAGGGACGGCCATCCGCGCAGAGGGCCTTGCGCGAGGGCTGGCCTGCGCTGGTCACCGCCGCGGAGCGATCGAAGGGCACCAGGACCGGACCGTAGCGGTGGGTATCCCCGAAGCTGTCGCAGGCGCCGAATCCAGCGGTCAGTGGATGCCCCCATCCGTCGACCGTGACGAAGCGGGGATATTCGTAATCGTACATTTCGAAATCGATCCCGAGCAGGCGCGCGGCGCCGTCCGGAGCGACCGTGCGGCCATCGGTGATCCCGCTGCCGGGATAGAACACGATCACGTTGCCGTTGCGGAACAGGCGATCGCGCAAGGCAGCAGCGGTGGATTCATCCGCCAGGTAGGAATTCGGCAGCAAGAAAAGCCGGTGGCACGCCGGGAAGTCGTCGCGGCGAAGATCATCCCAGAGGAAGGTTCGCGTCGGGACGCCGCAATGGTTCATGCCGTGGATGCGTTGGCGGATGACCGCGAGGTCGTTGTATTCCGCCGAGAAGTCGGTGTAGAGCGAAGACCGATCGTCGACCAGCATCACCACCGAGGGGACATCGGCGCGAGGGATGTCGACATGCGCCGCTTCGAGTTCGGTGCGGCGTCGGAGCACCCCCTGGATGCCGGCATCTTCGAAGTAGCCGACGCAGACATCCATGGGATAGGTCTGGTGCCCCTTGGAAATGGAGGCCGCCAGGTTGCGGTAGAAAACCGCTTCCTCCTCCCCTGGTTCCACCGATCCGAACGTTCCGCGTTCGTCGTTGGCGTGGGTGCGCTGGTCCTCCTCGACCAGCATCATCTTCCCGCGCAGTTGGATCGAATCGCCGATGCCCTCGGGGTCGTAACCGAAGCCCGGCCAACGGCAGCGGTAGTCATGCGGGGTGGCCACGATCGCCAAAGCGTCGTGATCGAGCAGCTGGGCCAGGCCGGTGGTGCCAGTGGCGAGGAATTGATCGCCGTAGTGGGTCTTCCAGCCTTTGCCGAAGAAGATCGGGTGGGTCATCCATCCCGCCATGTTGCCCTTGAACGCATCGACCCCGCAGAGCTTCTCCGGCCCTGCAGCCGACCTGAACGCCGCGAGCATGGTTTCCAGGTAACGTCGGAACAGCGGAGGCTGGCACGCGAAATAGTCGCGTTCGCGCTGCACCGCGTCGGCCTCGGGCCAGTGCAGGATCGGCTGGCCACGACGTCGGAAATCGTCATCCCCGGGGACCAGCGCGGTGTCGAGGCGGACCTGCGGATCCCGCCAGGCCGACTGCAGCGCCTGGTCGGTGCCATAGCGCGTGCGCAGGTATGCGCGGAATTTCTCCAGCATGACCGGTGATTGGTCGAACAGGAATCCATCGCAGGCCAAGGGCGTCGCGCCTTCGCCCATGGGATAGATGACGTAACCGATGATGCGATCCGCCCACGGCGCGCCCTCGCAGAACCGGGTCACGGCTTGCAGGTACCGATCCAGTTCGCCGAGATAGAGATCCGAGGCCAGCGATGCGGATTCGTAACGCTTGCCCTGGTGGTTGAGCAGCATGTGGTCCGGATGCCCCTTGCCCCATGAGGCGGGCGGATGGTCCGACATGCGTACGAAGAAACGCGCATCCGGAGCGATCTCCAGCAACGCACGAGCCTGCTGGTCCAGGCCCATGTATTCCGCAGGCATCTCCAGCGGGGTGTCGTGGATCCGACCCGGGCCGGTCCAGAACGGGGTGGTGCCCCATTCCCCGTTCCAACCTCCGTTGGGCATGATCCAGAAGATGTCGCGGCCGTGCTTGGCGAAATGGCGGTGCGCGGCGAGCCACTGCTGCTTCCATTGCGGGGCGCAGGCGCAGTAGCTGGGTAGGGCGGCCGGTCGTCCGTCCACCAGGAAGCTCGGTTTTCCGCGGTGCATGGCGATGCGGTAACGGGTCATGCAGGGTCCATGGTGTACCGTTCGGATCGCAGACCGACTGCCGTTGTTGGTGCCGTGTGCGTGCGGTTGGAAAAATCCGCCGTCTGAAAAGCGGTCACCGCGTCCTCGGACGTTCGCACCGCGGCGGCGACGTCGTCCTGAAGGCGGGCATGGTCGGCACGTAGTGCCCGCGCGTTGCTGCTTCGCTCGGCCATGCTTCCTTCGCTCCCTGGTTCCGGCTGCCGACAGCATAGCCGACTTGTCGTCCGCGCTGCATCGTCCTTTACCTATACGACGTAACCAACTTTAAACTATACGTTTGAGACGATCGCGACGGACGTTGTGGACGCCTTCCCCGACCTGGTTCCCGCGTATGCCTGGCGCAGCGACAACAGAACAGATTGGCACGCGGCTTTCCTGGAGTTGCGAAGTCGCGGGTATGCACGCCCATGGCGATGTGCGTGCGCTCGATTCGAAGCGGAGAACGTGGAGCGTCGACGAGCACAATGCTCGGTCGCGGCGCGCATCCGCCTTCGGGCCGGACTCGACAAGACGGTCCAGAGGGCAGGATGCTCCGAAGGTCGGACGTCACGACTCACCGACCACTCGGCAGCCGCACCGGACGAGCCGGGCGCGCACCGATAACTGATGACGCTCGATATCCCCGAACGGATCCGCACGCAGGAGCTCCAATGAAGACGGCATGGTTCACCGACGCACGCTATGGCCTCTTCATCCACTATGGCCTCTACAGCCTGCTCGGCCGTGGCGAATGGGTGATGAACCGCGAGTCGATCCCGCGCGACGAGATCCGCGCCCTGTCCCAGCGCTTCACCGCCGAGCATTTCGACGCCGAGGCGATTTGCGATCTCGCCGTCGCCGCTGGCATGCGCTACGTCGTGCTGACCACCATGCATCACGATGGCTTCAGACTCTACCGCAGCCGATTGTCCGACTTCAGCACGTGGACCACCTGCGGCCGCGATCTCGTCGCCGAGACGGTGTCGGCGGCGCGTGCCCGCGGTCTGCGCGTCGGCCTCTATCACAGCCTGAACAATTGGATGGACCAGCCCGATTCGGTCGATGCGCTGGAGGACCCTGCCGCCTACCAACGCTTCATCGCCGCCACCCACGAACGCTGCGTCGAACTCGCTGAGTTGTTCCCGATGGACGTGTTCTGGTACGACGGTTGGTGGCCATTCGATGCCAGCGGCTGGAAGGCTGCCGAACTCGACGCGCGCATCCGCCGCATCCGTCCCGATGTTTTGTTCAATCCCAGGAACGGCTTGCCCGGCGACTTCGCCACCCCCGAAGGTCACATGGGCGCGCCGAGCCCGTGGCGACCGTGGGAAGGCTGCATGAGCGTCAACGACTCGTGGGGATTCCATGTCGGCGACCACGATTGGAAGACGCCTGGCCAGCTCGTCGGTTTGCTGGCGGCGGCGGCGGCTGGGCGCGGCAACCTGCTGCTCAATATCGGCCCGCGCGGCGACGGTTCCGTGCCGTTGGAGGCGAGCGAACGCCTGCGTGCGGTCGGTTCCTGGTTGAAGACCAACAGCGCCGCCATCTTCGTCACGACCCACACCTGGAGCATGGATCTGCAGCAGCGCGGCGATCACCGAGGCGATTGGAACGGGCACGGACCTTGCACCGTCTCGGGCAACGACCTGTTCGTCCTGCTGCGTCGTTATCCTGGTCGTGACTGCGTGCTGGGCGGCATCGGATCACGGGTGCTGCGAGCGGACATCCTCGGCCACGGGCCGGTTCCATTCGAACAGCGCGAAGGACGGGTGATCATGCGCCTGCCCGATCAGCCGAGCGACCCGATCTGTCCGGTCCTGCGCCTGTCCTGTTCAGAGGTTCCCTCGGCTTACCAGACCGGCGGACACCGCGTGCCGCAGGTACCGCATCCGCATTACGATCCCTGCCCATCCGAACTCGCTGGCAACCCTGGCGGGCATTGAGCGAACTTCTGCCGGAAGTGACGCCTTCTCGTAGAGCGGATCAACGTGCCCATTGGAGGAGCGGACAGGCTTCCCTGGCCGCTGCGCCGTTGGCCAGCAGCGCCGACGGCTGATGCAGGAGACCGAGCGCGAGCGGTTCGTCAGAGCCCTCGCTGGTCCATTGCGTTGGCAGCGTCCCGGCCCCGTGCTTCCACCCCCACGCGCCCCCGGAGAACTCCAGGGTGATGTGCAGGAAACCGAAAGCGCGGTCATCGATGGTTGTCGAATCGAATGCTGGGAGGCCGACGACCAGCGCGCCGAGCGCTTCTCCCGGCAGCGGGTAGGCTAACTCCGCTCCTTCGCGCTCGGCCCATTCCTTGGCCAAGGCCCGTGGCATCGCGATGGGCACCAGCAGGCGGCGGCAACTGCCCTGGTCAGTGGCGTAGCGCGCCAGGTTCGCGGGACGTCCAGTCGCGGCCACCGCGAGATCCGTCGCCAACCCACGGACCCAGGTGGCGTCGCGACCATTGACGACGGTCAAGCGAGCGCACCGTTCGAGCAGCGCTGGTGTTTCTGCCGCGAAGTCGATGGCGATTTCCGTCAGGGGTAGTCCAGCGACCACGGCGCGATCCGCTTCGCTGAGCCCGACGCCACGGATATCGAGCGAAGCGATCGGGCAATCGGCCAGCGGAGCCAGGCTGCGCGGACGAGCGCGAGCCAGGAGCAGGCGGTGCAAGGGCATGCCGGCGAGCGGCGTGAGGTCCTCGACTGCGGTGTCGCCGACGTTCAGCCAATCCAAGGCCATGCCGGCCAATGGCGCGAGCGACACCACTCCGGTCCTCGCGATGTCGATGCCGGACAACGGCATCCCGCGCAGCGGGCCGAGGTCGTCGACCAGCGTGTCGTCCAGGCCGATTCCCCGCAGTTTGGCCGCGGACAATGGGCGCAGGTCGCGGATCGGGCAGCCTGTCGCCCAGAGGTATTCGAGCGGCATTCCGGACAAGGGGGCGATGTCGGTGACGCCGCATCGGCTGATGTTCAAGCCGTTCAGGGGGGCGCCAGCGAGCGGGGCGAGCGTCACGACCCCAGTTTTCGATAGATTGACGCTGACGAGAGGCATGCCGTGCAACGGCGAGAGGTCGGTGACCGGGGCACCTTCGAGCGACAGGTCGCGCAGCTGCATGCCGCGCAATGGTTCGAGGTCACGGACCGCATTTCCATTTGCATCGAGCCGGACCAGCCGCGCTCCGCGCAGCGGCCCGAGATCGCTGACCGTGTTGCCGAGCAGGATGATGCTGGAAGCGCGCACGCCGTCGAGACCCCGGATGGATTCGAGCCGGCAATCGGACAGGGACAATTCATCGACATCGAGCCTGGCGAGACCTCGCAACAACTGCTCGACTTGTTCCGGTGGCAGGCGCTGCTGGCGGTTGCCGATTTGAGTCGGAGCCGCGATGTTCGCGATCAGATGATTCCGGGCCGCCCACATGACATTCTGAGCGAGATCCGCTGACCCGTCGAAATCGCGGGCGCGCTGGGCAACGGCGGCCGCTTCGCGGAATGCGTTCCGCTGCAAGTGGACTTGGGCGGACTCCCAGAGCGCCGCGCGGACCACCGTGCGCTGGTCGGACTGATTGCCAAAGGCCAGTGGAGCGAGCAGGGCGAGCGCGGCGTCGTGATCGCCATGCAGGCGCGCTACGATCCCGCGCAAGAGGAGCGCTTCGATCGCCATCGGGGTGCCCGCGCGAGTCGCTTCGAGATCCGCGCAGAAATCGGCGGCCTGTGTGAAAGCGCCACCACGCACCAGGGCACGGGCGATCTCGAGCACGGGGACGACTTCGGGGGGTTGGCGGCGCTCGGCGCGTATCGAGGTGATGGCGACTTCGCTGCAGAAGACATTCACTCCGATGGCCCGGTGATCCGTTCCGGATTTCGGCAGCGGATCGACGTAGCGGAGGATCTCCTGCCCATCGAGCTCGACGCGCAGCAGCGAGCCGACCTTCTCGGCCATGAGCTGGGACGTTTTCGCCGTGCGCGGGGTGAAACGCCCCGAGGTGTAGACCCGGTGGATCCCACCCTCGATCGAATCGATCGCAACGGCGCCGCGACTGAAATCGAAGATCGCTCGATAGCCCGTGAACGACGAACCGCCCAGCGACAATCCGATGGATCCGCTCTCGCGCACCACCGCCTGGACACGGACGTCCTCGTTCGCCTGCGTCCCCATCCGGATGGTTCCCAGACCCATCTGACCTCTGACGATGCCGCGGAGCGCGAGCACGCCGTCGCGGATCTCCGCCACCGCAGGTTCTGAGCGGAGGTTCCGATCGGCGGTCATCAACTGATCGGCCGGGCAGAATTCGCTCACCAGATCCGGTGGGAGCTCGGCGGTGTTCGCGAAGTCGAGTTCCACGATCGGGATCCAGCCTTCGCGGCGCTGAGCCTCGAGCGCAGCCTCCCTGCGCTCGGCCTCCTTGCGCTTCGCCTCCTCCGCCACCTGGGACCGGTACGCGGCATTGCGCTGCTCACGTTCGGCGCGCACTAGGTGGGTGACCATGGCGCCGAGGACGATGAGGACGACGGCGGCGATAGCGGCGGTGATCAATCCACGTCGATACACCCGAACCATCCGCCGGACGACGTCCCGGAAATCCTCGGAATACGCCGATACCGCCAAGCCAGCCTGGAAATGACGGAGATCCTCGGCCAGATCGCCTGCGCTCTGATAGCGCGCGTCGGGTCTGGGGGCCAATGCCTTGCTGACGATCGCCTGCAAAGGCAGGGGAACCGCCAGCCGCTCCGTCGCGGTCAGCGGATCGATCACGCCAGCCTGCTTTTTCGCCCAGAATTCGCTCACCCCCGGCGCCATGGTCGGCAGGCGCAAGGTGAGCAGATGGAACAGGGTGCAGCCGAGGGCATAGACGTCGCTGCGCTGATCGGTCGCCTCGCATTTGGCTTGTTCCGGCGACATGTACAGCGGAGTGCCGATCAAGGTTCCTTCTTGGCTGCCGGTGGATGCGCCCCAATCGACCAGCATCACCTCGCCATAGGTGCTGATCAGGATGTTGTCGGGTTTGATGTCCTGATGGACGATGCCCTTGGAGTGGGCGTACCCGATCGCGTCGCACACCCGGAGCATGCAGTTGATGCGGTCGTTCACCGTGCGGATGCCGGCGGGGACTTCGCCGCGCTCCGCCTTGCGAATGGCATCGCCGAGCGAGCAGCCGTCGAGGTGGCGCATGCTGAAGCACGGAGAGCCATCGCTGGACCGGCAGAGGTCGTAGATCGGCAGGATGTTGCTGTGTTCGAGCGCGGCAGCGGTGCGCGCCTCGAGCAGGAAGCGGCGCCGGGCTTCATCGTTGCTGGCGATCTCCGGCCGCATGGTCTTGAGTGCGACCTGGCGACCGAGATCGCGATCGAAGACCTGGAGGACGCGACCGACGGCCCCCTGTCCGAGCAGACCGCGCATTTCGAATCGGTCACCGCTTCCATCGACCGACGGTTCGGTGAGCGGCGACGCATGGGTAGGATCGCCAGATCTCGGCGATCCGGCCGCAACCGCAGGTGATTCAACCTCATCCAGCAGCCGTTGCGCCGCTTCGGCGTTGAGCTGCGCTTCGGGCAGCGTCGCAGCCAGAACCCGGCGCAGAGCGGCGGTCGGTGATTGCGAAGGTTCGCTCTCCATCCCTACCTCTGGTCGGAGGATACGGGGCGGTCTCTGCTATTACCATGGTCAGTTCGCTGGCGACGTGCACTCCTGCAGCGCGCGGAAACCGAGGAACGCGAGGGCGGGGATGCATCCCTACCGTAGGGCTCCAGGGCAGCGATCCAACCGCGCCGTGCTGACGGGGTGCGCGCTGGGTCCGAACCGTGGCGCGGACGCCGGGGCGGAGATCGTGGTGCAGGGCGAGGTCGCGGGCGTGCGGGTGGTCGATTGCCGGATCGAGCGCGGCCCCGGCATCGTCGGGATCGCGATCGCGGCCGAAGCCGGCGACGTCGACCTGGCTGGAACCACCGTCGCGCCTGCGACCGGGGACGCGATCGTGCGCCTGGCCGCGCAGGCCTGGTCACCCGAGCGTTGAGCGTCGTATTCAGGGTGCGATGGCGCGTCCCGCCACGCTGGCGCACGCGCAGCCGTCACCATCAATGCGCAGCGTGGGCG
>JACDEC010000445.1 GCA_013816645.1 Planctomycetota bacterium | reverse complement strand
CTCCCGGGGCGCGCAAGAGCACCAATGCGGTCGAGGAGGCCTTGGGCGGCGGCTTGCCACCGAGCACGGGGCGGCATTCGCGTTCGCGGGGCTAGCGTTTCGCTCGCGCTCGGCGCGAGCGGTCAGCCACTCAAAAACGGATCCGCGTCGTCGCCGATCGGCTGCCACAGGCGGAAGCGCGCAAGGTAATCGGCCATCGCCGGGTTGGTCTGCGCAGCGGTGGCGATCCAGCCGCGCGCGTGCTCGACCAGCTCGCGCTCGCGCTCGAGCGGGATCTGGCCGAGCAGCACGCGGGTGCGCAGGAACACGAAGTAGGTGTCGAGCGCGTCGCACATGCAGTAGTCGTCGATGCGTTCGTGCTCGCCGGCTTCCCACAGGTCCTGGACCATGCTGCCCTTGGTGTCCATCTTGCCCGGCTTGCCGAGCAGCTGCGCGCAGAGGTTGAGCCCGCCGTTGACGTGGGTCGCGCCGAAGTTCGAGATCACGTCCTGGAGATCGAGGTGCGCGTTGCTGTTGTAGCGGTTGCGCGGCTGGTTGTAGCTGGCGCCGGTCATGTTGAACCAGCTCGGCACGGCGATGCCGTAGCGGAACGCGGCGAGTTCCAGGACCGGCAGGTCGAAGAAGCGGCCGTTGAAGGTCACCAGCGTGGGCTGGCCGTAGGTCGACCAGCCCTTCCAGAAGGTGCGGGCGATGACCTGCGGCCGGAAACGCGGACGATCCAAGGTGCGGACCTCCTGCAGCGAGAAGTCGACGGCGACCTTGGCGATCGCCACCGACACCGGGAGGTGGAAGGTGTGCGGGACGAAGTCGCTCTTGCCGTTGCTGGTCTCGAGCAGCTGGGCGCGGTAGGCGGCGACCGCGCGGCTCGGCGTCAGGTCGGGCTGCTCGGGATAGCGGATGCGCTGGATCAGCCGCCCATCGGTGACCGTCTCGATGTCGAAGACCAGGAAGGCGGTTTTGTCGGTCATGACAGGATCCCAGCGCCGCGCCGGCGAAGGCAAGCCCGCGCTTGCCCCGGGTCGCGCCCTGGCGCAGCATGGGCGCATGCGTCGGACCACTGCGCTGTTCCTGATGGTCGCCGCGCTGTTCCTGGCCGGTTGCGGCGAAGGCCGCCCGCGCGGGGTCTGGGCGCTGCGATGGATGGAGCGGCCGTCGAGCGATGGACCTTCGACGCGCGCCGCTCCCGAGGACGTCACCAGCTTCGCCCAGGTCGCGACCTACGATCACCGGCGCGATCGCGAGCGCTCCGCCGCACTCGTCAACGATCTGGTCGAAGGCGACGTCATCGCTTACTGGATGAGCACCCGCGAAGCGCGGCGAAAACTGCTCACCGGTCGGTTCAGCGCGCTCGGCTATCGACTGCTGGTCTACGGCCACCTCGCCATGGTCGTCGCCGATCCCGAGCGGGGCGGCACCTTGCGGCTGTTCTCGAGCGAGAGCTTCACGGGCCCCAACAGCGACGAGGACCTGGCATCGCTCGCCAGCCACAGCTACGACGTCTTCCGCCTCGACCGCTGGGATCGCGTCGACACCCGCCGACTGCACGAGTTCGTCGTGCTGGCGCGGGCCAAGGCCAACCGCTGGTACGGCTACGATTTCTCCGGCATGTTCGGGCTGTGGAATTCGCCGCTGCGCCCGACGCGGCCGCGCGACATCGGCCACGACTACATCTGCTCGACCGTGGTGGTCGCCGCCCTGCACTACGCCGGGGTGGCGCTCGACGCGGTGCGCCACGGCGGGTTCGCCGACGTCTGCACGCCCAAGCAGGTGGTCACCAGCAAGGGCTGCATCGTGCCGCCGCCGGCGATCGTCTTCGCCGACCTCGACCTGCGGGAACCGGACGTCGGGCCGAAGGGCGGACGCGCGGGGCGTTGAGACAGCTGCTGGTTCAGAACACCGCGCCCAGCCCGAACGTCCCGGTGACCTGGCCGCCGCGATCGTCGGGATCGGGACCGCGCTGACTCGACAGCATCTCGACCTGTCCGGTGGCGAGCAGGTGCTGACCGATGCGCCAGCCGAGCGTGAGCTGCCCGGCCCAGCCGGTGAAGCGTTCATCGCCGAGCATCTGCACGCGATCGAGCGCGAGCGCGAACGACCACGGGTCGTCCTGCGGCGAGCGGGCCAGCGTGCCGCCCGGCCAGCGGAAGCACAGGCCGTGCCGCAAGGCGTGGGCATCGTCGTCGCTGTCGAGGACGAGGTGGTAGAGCAGCAGGCTGACCTCGCCGTAGACGATGGTGCCGCGCTCTTCGCTGTGGCCGACCTCGGCCCAGGCCATGGTCGGACCGCCGCCGATGCTGATCAGCGCCGCGGCGCCGACGGCGCCAGCCAGCGAAGGCTCGCGAGCGCGGGGATCGCTGCCGGCGCGCAGGTAGACGACATGCCGCGAGGTGCTGGTGAAGTACCGGGATGACCCGCCGCACTCGCCGGCGGCCCAACCGGCGGCGAACTGGCCGTCGACGCTGAGGTCGTCCTCGCGCTCGCGCACGACCAAGCCGACGTTGCGCGCGCGGGCGCCGGTCAGGGCCAAGCCGTTGACGAACCACTGGCCGTACCGCTCGTCCACCGGCCGGTGCTCGGCGGCGATCAGCCCGGTGTTGACCGATGGCAGCGGAGCCCAGGCCGCGGTCTCCTGGCAGAGATCCGCGGCGGCGAGCGTCATCGGCGCAGCGAGCGGTAGCAGGCGCAGCGCGAAGCGCATGTCAACGGCCCTGCTCGGCCTGTGCGGCGAGCCACGGAGCAGCCACCAGGTTCCACCACACGTCGAAACCGAGATCGCGCGGCGGCGCGCTGCCCTCCGGCATCATCTCCAGCACGCGCGCGAGATCCCCGGGGCCGAGCACCGGCGGTCGCACACAGCGCTGCGCGTCGAGGATGGCGACGAGCAGGTCGTCATCCGCGCGGCGTGGCGCGGGAATGCTTGCGCTGCTCCACCTCGAGCCGACCGGCCGGTACGTCTCCGCGAAGGTGACGCTCGCCGGCAGCACGCAGTAGGGGTCGACGCGCTGAGCGGCGCCGCTGGCGAGGAGCTTGGTCGCGGCTTCCTGCAGACGACGGGACGGTACCCCGAGACGCCACCGCCCGTAGCCCGGATCCTGGTCCGGCGTCGCCGGCTGGGCGCGGGCTAGCAGCCAGGCCAGGCGCGCGCGCAGCGTCGCGGCATCGGCCGGGACGGCGAGATGCTCGCGCAAGCGCAGGGCGTCGTCATCCGAGCAGCCGCGGCCTGCGAGCGCGAGGAGCAGTCCGTCGCGATGCAGCTGTTCTGCCTCATCGCCATGCAACGGCGCGAGCAGCGGCGGCGGCGCCTTCCAGCCCAACGCCGGGCCGGCGTGCGGCGCGATCGTGTGGAGCAGGCGCAAGGCTTCCCACGGATGATCCCAGGTCGGCACCTGCTCGCGGGTGGCGAAGTCGCTGCGCTGGATGACGCGCACCCACCAGCTGTCCGAGGTCCAGCGCACGC
>JACDEC010000444.1 GCA_013816645.1 Planctomycetota bacterium | reverse complement strand
CAGCAGGGGGAACTCGTCGCGATCCTCGCCGACCATCGCGGCGATGCCCTGCACCGGACTGAGCGGAGCGATGAGCTTGATCAGCGGGCCATCGCCGGCGAGGAAGGCGAGCAGCGGCGCCACGCAGGCGATGGCCACCATCAGCAGCGAGAACGCCCGACGCAGCGGTGGGGTCGGGAACCAGTCGCGCAGCCAGCCGCGGTAGAGCCGATCGGCGATGGTGAACCACACCAGCTGATGCGCGGCCAGGCCGATCTGGATGCGCAACGCCGCGTCCGTCTCGTCGAGCCGGCCGGCGTAGCTGGTCGTCGTGGAATCGAAGGCCCAGCCGAGACTGCCGATCGCCAGGCTCGCCCCGAGCATCACCAGCCAGGCCAGGCGTCCGCGCGCAGCGCCTGGGCCGATGAACGGATTGGCCCAGCGCCGCCAGCGCGGCGCATCGTCGAGCCAGCGCGCCTGGCGCGGGCTGAGCTCGTTGTCCTCGGCGATGGCGAACATCCCGAAGATACCCGACCACACCACGCCGAAGACGCCGAAGAAGGCCAGGACCTCGGTGAGGTCCGGATTGCCGGGCAGCCAGAGTACGGCGAGGAACCAGGCCAGCGCGTTGAGCCACAACCCAGCCCACACCACCCGCAGCTTGGTCGAGCGGTTCGCGGCGCGGAACATCATCAGCGTGCCGGCGAGGGTCAGCAGCAGGACCAGGGCGGCGATCCACAGGTTGGCCCACAATCCCACCAGGAACCATTCCTCTCCCGAACCGCCGAGCAGCGCGGCGATCAGCCAGCGGATCTCGCGACCGATGCCGTACCACAGCCCGGCGCTCGCCGCCCAGGTGATGAGCAGGCCGAGCCCGAGCAGCGCGCCGAGGAAAGCCCGGGTCGGCTTATTGTTGCCCAGCGCCGCGGCGAACACCGCCAGCGCCGCGGCGATCACGCCCGCCGCGGGGATCACCACCAGGGCGAAGAGGATCGACGACAGCTCGAGGCCGCGCAGCAGGTAGGCCATGACCATGAACGGCGCGAGCGCCGAGGTGTAGAGCACGCCCTGAACCAGCGACGCCAGCAACAGCCCGACCAGCACGGTGCGCGGGCGCATGCCGGTGAGTTCGACGAGGTCCCAGGTGTCGTCGTTGCGTTCGGTCGAGATCGCGCGGAAGCAGCCGAGCGGCTGCACCACCCACAGGCAGAAGGCCCAGGCCCAGGCCAGCGTGCCGAACAGCCCGCCCGCCGCATCGGGGCGCGCTCCGGTCTCGTCGGCGAACGCCGCCACCACCAGCGCCGAGATCACCGCGCCGACCAGCAGCAGCGCGAACACCCCGACGAAGGTACGGTTGCGCAGCTCCTGGCGGACGACGCGCACCAGCATGGGATTGACGCGCTCGCTCAGGCGCTCGAAGCGGCCAGGCAGCGCTCCGGCGACACCGGCCTCCGCCCCCAGACCCCCAACCCCCGTCATTGCACTTTCCCTTCGGTCAGGTGCATGAACAGATCCTCGAGGTTCTCCTCGCGCGTAGCGAAATGGTAGAGCGGCACGCCGGCGGCCATCAGCCGCTTGAGCAGCGCGGCCTGGGTGGCCGGGCCGCCGCGCAGGCGCGCCACCACGTGCAGGCCGTCGACCTGCGGTTCGGACAGCTCGGGCTGCTCGGCGAGCAGTTCCGCCAGACGGGGGAACGCCTCGCTCAGGCGCAACTCGACGGCCACCGCGCGCTGCGCCGGATCGGCGTGGCTGTCGCGCGCGGCCTCGGCGCGAGCCTTGATCTCGCGCACCGGACCCGAGACCACCAGGCGACCCTGCTCGATGATCGCCACGCCGGTGCACAGCTCCTCGAGCTCGGCGAGGATGTGGCTGCTGATGAAGATCGCCTTGCCCTGCTCGGCGAGCAAGCGCAGGAGTTCGCGGAACTCGATGCGCGCGCGCGGGTCGAGGCCGGCGCTGGGCTCGTCGAGGATCAGCAGCTTGGGGTCGTGGATCAGGCAGCGGCCCAGGCACAGCCGCTGCTTCATACCTTTGGACAGGGTGGTGATCGCCTTTTCGGCCAGGCCGCCGAGCTGGCAGAAGTCGACGACATCGGTCACCGCGCGACGCCGCTCGCCGTGACGCAGCCCGTAGGCGCGCGCGAAGAAGTCGAGGTAGTCGAGCACGGTCATGTTGGGGTAGGCGCCGTAGCTGTCCGGCATGTAGCCGATCATCCGCCGCACCTGGTCGGCATCGTCGACCGTGCTCAGACCGGCGACGGTGCAGTCGCCGTGCGATGGGATGTCGAGCGTGGCCAGGATGCGCATGGTCGTCGACTTGCCCGCGCCGTTGGGGCCGATGAAGCCGTAGATGTCCCCGGCATCGAAGGTGAAGCTGATGTCGTCGACGGCGCGCACCTCGCCGAAGAGACGCGATAGATTGGTCACCTCCACCAGGCTCATCGCGGGTTCTCCAGCACGGCCAGGCCGCAGGCGTAGACCCGCGCGGGCATCACATCCTCGCCGGCTGGGCCGGGCAGTACGCCGAGCGGAGCGGCGAGCTGGGCGCGGAACCAGCCGGGCTGGACGACGCAGTCGCTCCAGCGGTGCTCGGCGACGGGGCCCATGCCGCCGGGCGTCGCCGCCAGGGCATCGGCGTCATCGGCCAGGGCGGTGAGCGGAGTGGCGGCGCCGAAGGCGAGGTGATCAGCCTGCCACAATCCGCCCTGCGGGTCGCGCCAGGCGATGGCGACGATCTCGGGGCCGAGCCCGTTGACGGCCTCCCAGCCCTCGCCGCGTCGCGCGATCTGCACGCGCGCGCGTTCAGGACGCCGTTCGGTGATCAGCAGGTGGCTGTTCTGGCGCCCCGGCAGCCAGTCGCCGCGCAGCGTCTGGCCCTGGTGCCAGTCGATGGTGAAGGCCGAGGAGGTGTCGCGTTGCGATCCGCGGTAGCCGTAGCCGTGGTAGTCGTCGCGGCTCAGGCGCACGACCTCGGCATCGGCGTCGAACGGCATGCTCGCCACCGAGAAGCCGCCGTAATAGCTCGCCTGGGTCCAGGCGACGGCGCGCTCGCCGCCGGGGTCGAGCCAAGTGATCTGGGCGATGCGCCGGCGCAGCTCCATGCCTTCGGAGACTAGGCTGTAGACGATCAGGCAGGCGCAGGTCGCTAGGCTCAGGGCCGGGGTGGTGACCAGGAAGAGATGGCGGGCCCGCCGCTTGCGCAGCCACCACAGATTGAGCGGCCCGACCACGACGGCGAAGAGGATGGCCAAACTGGCGAAGCCGCCGACCGCGACGCGATCGGTGCCCGGCAGGGGCGACGGCTCGGCAGGCGGGTTGGTGCGCTCGCGCATGCGCTGGGCGTGATCGAGCAGGATGCGCAGACCGGGATCGTCAGTGGTCACTGCCGGGACGGCCCCCGAGGAGGGCCTTCCCGGATTGAACACCGCTGGCGGCATCGTGCCCAGCTCCTCGACCTCGGCTTCGTCCTCGTCCGCCTGCGAC
>JACDEC010000051.1 GCA_013816645.1 Planctomycetota bacterium | reverse complement strand
CCACGACCTCGGCCGGCGCTCACGGCGCTGCGGACGCTGACGACCGGCGCCGCTGGTGGCCTGGACGACGCGCTGGGCGAAATGCCGCTGGCTGTCCAGCATCGCGATCCGCTTGAAGACGCGGTTGCGGAAATCCGCGCGATCCGGCGACAGCGCCCGCGACAGCAGGCCGTCGACGGCCAGCAGTTCCGTCACTCGGACGGCCTCGTCGGGCCGTTTCATGGCTTCGAGCAGCTCGCGCTGGTCGTCATCCCCCAGCGCGGAGCGGTCGGCGAGGAATCGGACGAGGGCGTCGCTCATGCGTGCGGCTTCCCGACCCGCGCGAGGATGCACAGGCGGAGGGCCTCGCGCATCCGCATCACCGCCATGCGCACGCCCGAGGTGGTCCGGTCGAAAGCCTGGTCGTCGCCGTAATACCGTTCGAGCAGCCCCCGACCCTGCTCGGGCAGCCGGCTCAAACACGATTGCAGAGCGAGCAGCAGGTCGTCCCCGGCATGCTCGTCGCACAAGGGCGCCGACACCGTCGCGGCAGCCTCGTCGAGCCGCTCGAGGAACGCGCCGGGCTGGGCGTTCTTGTGGTACCAGCGCAGGCAGTGGTTCCGCGCCATGCCCTTCAGCCAGCGGATCGGCTCGACCTCGGGCGGGCGCCGATCCTGCGCCTTGTAGAACTCGACATAGACGTCCTGCGCGATGTCGTCGACCTCGGTCAACGGGATGCCGCGGGCGGCGATGTACAGGCGCACCGCCTCCTGGGTCTGGTCGAAGATCGCGGTGAAGTCGGACACGGGTTCCAGCTTGGATCGATGGGTGCAACTGTCGACGGGAGGCAGGCGACGGGAGGCAGGCGACGGGAGGCAGGCGACGGGAGGCAGGCCTCAACCACCTGTCATGGGATATCGGCCCCGCGTCACCGGATTCGCGAGCAAGGCCGGGGTGCAGGGGCGGCAGCCCCTGCTCGGGGGGGCGTAGCCGGGACTAGGCTTGGCCGAGCGCAGCGATGCACGACGGCGCAGCCGGCGTCGCCGAGGCGTGGAGGCGAAGCCCGGCGCTCAGCGCCGCCAAGCGCAGCGGCTCGGGCGCAAGCCGCAGCTAGAATTCGCCGTAGCGGACTGCGGCGAGGTCGGTCAGCGCGTAGCGGATGCCGCGGATCTCGATGACCACATCCTCGATCAACGGCACCTCGTCGTCGGCGCCGCAGCGGTTGAGCCGGCGTTCGTAGAGATCGAGCGCGGCGCGGACCGCGACCTCGAAATCGGGCTCGGAGATGCCCAGCTTGGCGAGCGCTTCGCGGTCGGGTTCGATGTCGACCTCGAACTCGGCCATGCCGCCATCATCGTCCATCGCTGGGCTCTCATCCGCAGGCATGTCATCAAGCCTAGGACAGGTTCGCGAAATCAATGGCGAATGAGCGGGGTATACGCAACCGCGGACGCTTGCGCAGTGCGCGGCACGTCCGTCTGTGCATCGCTGCGTGCCCGTGAGCAATGTACCGGCGTCAACGCCCATGCCATTCCACGAGGTCGCGACGGCCGGTGTCCGGTTCGGTCATCCGCTAGCCGACGTCAGCTGTCCGCGCGGCCTGCCTCGACGAACAGGACAGACCCGGACTCGTCTCACGCGACGAGTCCTCAGCGTCCGGGCTCGAAGTACGGTTCAGGGTTTGTATTGACATGGGTCAGAAAAGTCCCAATAGTCCGCGGCATGAGCAAAGCCCTACCGCCTGGCCAGACCCGCATCCTGGCTTTCTTCGCCGACGCCGAGGACGAAGGCCGGCAGCCCAGCCGCGCCGAGGTCGCCGAAGCCATGGGCTACGCCTTCCCTTCGGCGGTCAGCAAGCACGTCGATGCCCTGGTGCGCAAAGGCATGCTCGCCGCCGACCGCGACAAAAAGCGCAACGTGCGCCTGACCGAGAGCGGCTGGGCAGCGATCGAGCGGGCCCCCTCGCGGCGCGGCGTCCCGGTGATCGGCGCCATCGCCGCCGGTGTCCCGATCCTCGCCGCCGAGCAGCACGCCGGCTACCTCGACGATGTCCAACCCGCGCCCGGACGGGTCGCGCTCAAGGTGCGCGGCGACTCGATGGTCGATGCCGGGATCCTCGATGGCGATTACGCCGTCATCCAGGCCGACGGCAAGATCAGCGAAGGCCACATCGGCGCGGTGGTCGTCGACGGCGAGGCCACCCTGAAGCGCATCCGCTACGGTACCGGACGCATCGAACTGCATCCCGAGAACCGTCGCTACCAGCCGCTGGTGGTCGTCAACGGTGATGGCCGCGCGGTCCAGGTCGTCGGCCCCCTGTCGTTCATCTACCGACGCGTGCGCTGAACGTCGAAGGGCGGCGGGTTCATCGCTTCCCCGATCGCCGACAACGCCCACAGCTCTTTCCCCCGAACCTCCCCCAACAACACACCGACAACGCTCCCAGGAGATCTCCCATGGCCGCCTCCGCCTCCGCCTCCGCCTCAGCAACCGCCCCCGCATCCGCCGACAAGACCCCGGACAAGGTCGCCGCGACCGCGGAGCGCAAGGTGCGCGAGATCGATCCCGCCAAGCAGAAGGCCCTGGAGACCGCGCTCGAGCAGATCGACAAGGCCTTCGGCAAGGGCACGATCATGAAGCTCGGCCAGGTCGACAAGGTCGACATCGGCGCGATCCCGACCGGTGCGCTCAGCCTCGACCTCGCCATCGGCATCGGCGGCGTCCCGCGCGGGCGCATCATCGAGATCTACGGCCCGGAATCCTCGGGTAAGACCACCCTGGCGCTGTCGATCATCGCCAATGCCCAGAAGGACGGCGGCGTCGCCGCCTTCATCGACGCCGAGCACGCACTCGACCCGACCTGGGCCGAACGCATCGGGGTGAAGCTCAACGACCTGCTGGTCAGCCAGCCCAGCTACGGCGAACAGGCCCTCGACATCTGCGACACCCTGGTGCGCTCGAATGCGGTGGACATCGTGGTCGTCGACTCGGTGGCCGCGCTGATCCCCAAGGCCGAACTCGAAGGCGAGATGGACGAGAGCCAGGTCGGCCTGCAGGCGCGCATGATGTCGAAGGCGATGCGCAAGCTCACCGGCGGGATCAGCACCTCCAAGACCACCGTCATCTTCATCAACCAGATCCGCGAGAAGATCGGCGTCGTCTACGGCAGCCCCGAGACCCAGCCCGGTGGCCGCGCGCTCAAGTTCGCGGCGTCGCTGCGCCTCGACATCCGCCGAGTCACCTCGATCACCGAGGGCGAGAAGGTCATCGGCAACCGCACCCGCGTGAAGGTGGTGAAGAACAAGGTCAGCGCGCCCTTCACCAAGGCCGAGTTCGACATCATGTTCAACGAAGGCATCAGCTACACCGGCGATCTGCTCGATCTCGCCGTGCTCGCCAAGGCGGTCAACAAGTCCGGCGCATGGTTCACCTACGGCGCGACCAAGCTCGGCCAGGGCCGCGAGACCGCCAAGCAGTTCCTCAAGGACAACCCCAAGGTCGCCGAAGAGATCGCCGCCAAGGTCAAGAGCGCCGGCGTCAATCTGCTCGCCGATAGCGCGGAATGAAGCGCGGAATGATCTGATCTCTCCGGAGCGAGCGCTCCGACAAGACCTGAAAGCCGAGGAGGCCCAGGCCGATGACGGCGCGCGGATTTCCGCGCGCCGTCATTGTTTCCATGAGGCGTTTCCCTGCGGCGCATCGATCGGGCTCGTGCCTCGAGGCAGACCGCCCAGCTGCCCTGGGGCGAAACGGCGCGCCGTCGCATGGCCAGCCGATCGGCGAGGATAGCCGTCAATGACCTGCGGGGCGACTGCGATCAACGCGGTTCGGCGGCCGCTCGTTCGATCGCGCGTCGCAGGTGCTCGTGATTGCCCGGCCCGAAGCCGGTGATGACCTCGGCGATGCGACCATCGCGACCGATGATCACCGTACGGGGAATGCTGCTGGCGCCGTAGCGGATGGCGACGTCGCCATGACGATCGAGCAGCACCGGCAATCCCTCCAGTCCGGCTCGGGCCGCGTATGCTCGCACGGTTTCCGCGTCCTCCTCGACGTTGATGGCGAGGACGCGAACCCCTTCTCCCCCGAACTCAGCGGCCATCTCTTCGATGATCGGCAACTGCGACTGGCAGGGCACGCACCAGGACGCCCAGAAATCGAGGACGATCACCTGCCCACGCAATTCTGCCAGCCCGACCGGCGACCCGGCGACGGCGGGCAGGACGAAATCCGGAGCCTCGTCGTTGACCACGAGCGGGGGCGGTTCGGGAGCCGGAGCCGGTGCAGGTCCCTCTTCGCCTGATGCCGTCTGACCGCCAGCGCCAGCGGCGATCGCACCGGCAGGCGGATGCCAGGTATAGCGATGCTGGCTATCCGCGCAGTTGGCATTGATCGACGCATACTCGATGTCGAGCGACGCGGCGCGCACCACCGTGGCCTCAGCGCGCGAAGCCAGGGCAGCGCGCAGATCGATCTGCATCCGCCGCACCAGGCCGCTCTCGGCATCGATGGCCATGGTGATGGTGCCATTATTGCCGGCGAGGTGGAAACGCAGCCCCTGATGCTTGCGCCCGCCGATCGCGGCCTCGGGCGCGACTTCGATTCGCTCGCTGGCTTGACCGAGTTCCAGCAACGGCATGGCGGACATGGCGAAGAACAGCGAGGGATCGTGGGTCTGCAGCAGTTCCGGAATCGGTGAGGCCAGATCGGTGACGCCTGGTTCGTCGCCGATGCGCTCGGACAGCACGTAGGCGTTGTTGCTGACCAGGTAGAGATAGGAGGTGGTCCCATCCGATCCGATGGTCATCTCGTTATCAGCGTGGTAGCGGAAGCGGTTGGGAGCCAGGTAGCTCGAGCTGAAGCGCTGCTCGAAGGCGCGGCGCACCCCGCCCACGTCGAAGTGAGCGCACACGCGACCGGTGAGTTCGATCTGGGAGATGTCCTCGTAGTGGGCACGCAAGGCCGAGAACCGTCCCTGCGCCTCGTCGCTCGGCACTTCGACCTGCGGCGAGCGGGGCGGCATCGGCTGCGGTTGATCCACGCAGCCAGACGTCGCGGCGGTGGACAAGGCGCAGGCAGCTGCGATTAGCCAGGTAGGCGGATGCATGCGCGATCTCCAGATTTCTCCAGTGTACCGAAGCTTGGTATCACACCGCCGGGCAAACGACCCAGGCGGTTCATCCTGCGCACGCCGTGCGACTTCTTTTGTGGTAGCCCAGTGGCGCGGTAGCCCAGTGGCGCGGTAGCCAGTGGTGTGACGCACCCGGCTCTGCGCGATCCCTCGTTTCCACCATCCCAGAGGGCAACCGCTAAGGTCGCGGGCCAATGCGTACAGTGATCCTCCTCGTGCTCTCAACGGCGCTGACCTGGGCCGCAGACCTGCCCTGGAACGACGCGCAGCTCCGCCAGATCGATACGTTCGCCCACGCAGCCACCCACGATGACGGGATGTGGCGCGTCCGCACCACGTCCTATGACGTCGCCAGCGAGATCGATGCCCGCTTCACCGCGGAACTCGCCTGCTACGTCGAACTCTTCACCCGTGAAGCCAGCGGGCTGCTGCGCCTGCGGCCGCTCGCCCGACCGGTGCGCGCCCAGGTCATCGTCTACGCCTCGCGCGAGAGCTACCAGGCGGCGCTCGGCGCCCCGGTGATGTCGCGCGGTCAATACGACTGGACCTTTCCCCGCGAGGGCACGCCCCGCCTGCTAGTGCGCACCTTCGTCAAGGGATCCGACCGCGCATTCGCGCGCTTCTACCGCCCGATCCTCAACCACGAGTGCACCCACCACCTGCTCCAGCTGCGCGCCGGCCCCCGCAAGATCCCCGACCTGGTCAACGAAGGACTCGCCACGTTCCTGCAGTTCTGGGATCCCTTCCGGGATCGCGAATGGAATCTGACCCATCGTCGCTCTGAGTTCATCAGCGATCTCGATCGCGCGCGGCGCGAGAGCCGCCTGCCCGATCTCTGCCAACTCGCGAACTGCGATCGCTGGGACGTCGACGGTTTCGGCGTCCAGACGCAGACGCGCTACGCCTGCGCCGAGAGTTTCGTCGGTTTCTGCTTCGCGGCTGCGGATCGCTCGACGTTCCTCGATCATCTCGTCGACGCGAGCATCGCTGGCGACATCCGTGGTGTTCTCGACGATCAGCGCGGGCGCGAAACCGTCGCTGCCTGGCGAACGTCGATCGACGGTCCGCACCCGGCGGCGCCTGCGCCCACCATCCGCCTGATATCGACCCACGCGGCCCATCAGCACTGAGCGCAGCAGTGGTCAGGCGGCGATGCGCCTCAGGAAGCTGCGGACTGCTCCGCTGACCACAACGGCGGAGCCATCATCAGGCGGCGATCGATCTCGTCGGCTTGCTGCATCCACTCATGATGCGGGCGTACGCTGCCATCGTCGGTATTGAGGACCTTGGCGAGGTAGGCGAGGAATGGCAGGCTGCGATCGCCGAGTCGGCGCATGCCGGTGAGCACCCGATCCGGCAAGCGCAGGTTGCGCAGATATTCGACGCTCACCGGTCGCGGCAACGCCGAGAACGTGCCGAGGCGGCGCGAGGACAAAGTCATCACCCCGTCGAGCAGGTACATGGTCAGCGTGACCTCGGTACCGATCGACGCTCGGGCGGCGCGGTTGCTGACGATGCTGGCGCCCAGGACGCGCAGCGCCTCGAGCGCGGCGTGGTCATGCCGCACGGATCGCAGCGCGATCAACCGATCGCCATAGTGGAGAGAATAATTCGTCGCTTGGCCCATATGTCCCTCCGTGAAGGCCGACTGGGCGGTCATTCTCGGCACTTTGGCGGTAGGCAACCTTCTAGCCTCGTAATCTTGTACGACGCCATGCAGTGCACGTCCCCTGCCCAGGGCAGCGAATGACCAAACGGGCCTTGCCTCCTGGTGAGGACACTGGGGTTGACGTGCTGTTCATAGATTTCAAGACACGCGGATAGTCCGGAACACCGCCGATACTGCCGTGCAACCATGGAGACTTTCCTCGCGGCGTGACCAGGGATCCGTGGCCGAACGGCTATTGGCTGTGCGAGGTTCGCTCGGTGCATTGCCAAAGCAGTGAACGGACGGCTACCCTGGCGCGATGCGCCCTTATGATCCCGATGCTTATCATGATCCATTCCAGCTCTTCGAGAACGGAGCCGGGGAGTTGGTGCCGTGGACTGAACTCGCGCCGGTTGAACAGGACTTCTACCACCTGCTGCGGGCCGCTCCCCGTCCTGGCCTGCGGCTCGACGATTTCCTCGCGTTTGTCGGAACCGGCCCGTACGCCGATCGCGATGAGGCCTGGGGCAGCGCAGTGGAATCCTGAGCACGACGGCCGGGAATGGTGGGCGTCTCGTGCGCCATCGCTGTAACTGGCCCGCTGTAACTGGCTGTCCTCACTGGGTGCACATCGGCCCAAGTCCTTTGTGGAGGGCCGCACCACCCGACGCTTCCCCCCCTGCATGGATCCTACGATGAGCGGTGGCTATGAACCGTCCGCTCATCCGCATTCACCATCCGGGCCCGTCACCGTGCCTGACCGCGGCGCTGCGTGATCTGCGCGGCGAACTCGCCGAACTTGGGCTGAGCGGGCTGTTCTACTGGGTGACGGTCGAGCAATGCACGCGCCCGCTCACCCACCGCGGCATGGGGTGGTACCTCTACGATCGGCGCATCATTCGCATGCCGCGCTGGAACCGCCGCGCGGCCAAGGCTAGCGCCCGCGCATCAGGGTCGAAGCACATCAGCCTGCGGGGCGTGCTGCGCCACGAGTTCGGTCACGCGCTCGCCGACCTGCTCGACCTCGGTGACCGTCCGGAGTTCCGCAGCCGCTTCGGGCAAGGCGAGACCATCACCGATTACGCCGCCGAGAACGCCGACGAGGACTTCGCCGAGACCTTCATGCGTTATGCGACCTGGCGCGGTCAGCTGCGCCGCCGCAGCCCCTCACCTGCGCTGCGCCGCAAGTGGGCCTATGTACGCCGATGCATCATCGAAGCTGCGCAGCGCCGCCCGCGGCTGCTGGTGGCCTGCCCGTCCTGCGGAAGCGATGTCGCGTGCGGACTCGGTCCACGCCGGTGCGGCGCCTGTCGCGCACCTTTCCTGGTCGCCTAGGCCACCGGCGGTGCAGGCTTGCCGAAGAACGGGATGCTCAAGGGATAGGTCCAGCGGATGCCGTCGTTGGCGCGCACGCCGCCGAGGATGGCGAATACGATGCTGCAGATGACCAGCGCCATCAGCAGCGGGATGCCGATGAGCACGAAGCAGAGCGGGACGATGACGATCGCGTAGATGAAGAACGAGACCAACCAGTTGAGCACGATGCGGCCGTGGGCATCGACCTCGGCGTCCTTGTCCTTGTGGGTGATCCACATCACCACCGCCAGCACCACACCTCCGAGCGGCACGACGAAGCTCGCGAGCTGGGAGAGGTGCAGAAGCATGAGGAAGGTCGGCCGGGGCATGCCCCAGTATTCGGAGGTCCCGAGCGTGGTCGCCGGCGCGGACGCAGTCGCCACGGCGGCTGGAACCGGCGGCGACCCGGTCGCGACGCCGAGCAGCTTGGCCTTCTCGGCTTGGAACTCAGCCTCGTTGAGCGCGCCCTTCTCCTTGAGCTGGTGGAGTTTCTCGAGCTGCTCGTATCGCGGGTCGTTCACAGCCTGCCTCCGGCGGGCGCGGAGCTTGCCGCTCATCTCAGTCGGTGCAATCCAGCGGGTCGCGCCGCGGGATCCCGAAACAGAAAGCCCCGGCAGCTGGGCTGCCGGGGCCGATCAGCGCGTTCAGCCGCCTATCTGGCGGGTTCCACCGACCAATCCAACCTGATCACTGATCCAACCACCGACCGCCATTCCAGTCCAGTCCACCCTCGGCGAGAGCTCAGCCTCGGTCCGTGCCCCATCCGGGCTGGCCCATTATATCCTGGGAGACCGGCCACGGGCACCCGCGGCAGAGGCCTTCAACGCGTCGCACGACCCTGCGCGACTTCATTCGTGGACCGCCCCGAGCACCGCAACCGCGCGCTGCCGCCGGCCGGTCGCCGCCTGCCAGTGATCGATCGCGAAGGACTGACCCGGCGTGGCATGCGCGATCTGGTTGGCGATGCAATGCGCGGTGGACACCGGGCAATCGCCGATCGCGACGATGACGTCGCCGACCGCGATGCCGGCGGCTTCGGCCGGGCTGCCGGCGACGACGCGCACCACCAGGTGGCCCACGGTATCGCCGCCCCCGCCGCGCAGATCCACCGGCTTGGTCCAGACCCCGAGCCAGGCGCGCTCGTCGGCGACCGCTGCGGACTGGTGCGGGCGGCCGACATCGACCGAGGTCAGTGCGGCGAGCGGGAGGTAACGGTCATAGAGACCGGCATTCATCGGCGGCATGCGCATGGCCGCGCCGTCGTCGCCCCAGGCCAGGGTCTCGGCGGCGCGCTCGCCGCGCCGCGATTCCACGCGCAGACCGAGGCCGAAGCCGACCAGCAGGCAGGCGGCGGCGAGCATCACCGCCACGCCGACGCGCAGGCGCGATCCGCGGGGACGCAGGTTCCAGCCGATCCGACGATCGACGCGTTCGCCGAGGAACGGGTCGGGCCTGGCCTCGGGCACGCTGTCGACCAGCGCGGCGCGGGTGCGGTTCCAGAATGCGACCTCGCGCTTGAGGTCCGCATCGCTCGCGAGCAGGCTGGCAAAAGCCGCCGCTTCCTCGGGCCCCAGATCGCCAGCGGCGTAATCGGCGGCCGAGCGCCGCAGGCGATCGCGATCCATGGGGTCGGGTGCGTCGCCCATCTCAGGTCTCCTCGGCGCCGAAGCGCCGGATCCAGGCGTCGCGGAACAGGTTGCGCGCGGTGTGCAGGCGCCAGCGCGTGGTGCCGTAATCGATGCCGGTTTCGCTGGCGATGCCTTCTGCGCTGCGCCCTTCCAGTTCGCGCATCACCAGGAGGTCACGGTACTTCGCGGGCAGGTCGTCGAGCACCAGGGCGACCCGTGCGCGCACCTCCTGGGCTTCCAGCCCAGCAGATACCGACGATTCGGCAGCGCGATCGCGTCCATCGAGCGAGGCGTGGACCCGGCGCCGCCGCAGCGCGTCGATGGCGAGGTTGCGCACGATCGCCAGCAGCCAGGCGCGGAATGACCGATCGCGCTCGTACCGCGCGGCGTGACGCACCACCCGGACGAACGCCTCCTGGACCACGTCGTGGGCCGCGTCGGCGTCACCGGTGATGCGCACCGCAGTGGCCAGGGCGGCGCCCTGATGTTCAGCGACCAGCTCGGCGAATGCCCCGCGATCGCCGGCGATGAAGCGTTCAACGAGCTGCGCCGAGCGCGAATCGGCCAGGCCGTGATCGGGGGCCATCGCTGCGGCGAGCGCGGGCATTGGCAAGGGCTCCGTGCCGTCGTCCGGGTTCATGGCCGCCAGCGTGCGCGCGCCCAGGGCGCACGCAACCGCGCTGAGCGGACTGCATACCATCAGATACGCGGTGCGGCCGCGATTGTTTGCCCGTTTCGGCGGCTCATTCGCTGATCGGGGCTTGGCGTCGACGCCACGCCCCGATCGCATGATCCAAGGACACCAACCCGGCACCGGCGGTGGCCAGCCAAGCGAGCATGACGATGTAGGCGACCTCGTCGGTGCCGATGATGAAGGCGCGCGGATCGCTGCCCGGCTCCCACACCGCGGTAACGATGGCGACGGCGAGGATGCCGATCAGCACCAGCGACGCGACGCGGGTCGCCAGGCCCAGGGCGAGCAGGACGCCGCAGAGCAGCTCGAGGGCCGCGACCACGGGAGCCTGCAGCTCCGGCGCAGGGATGTGCAATTGGCGGAAATAGCCGATGACGCTGTCGAGGTCGTGCAGCTTTCCCCACCCCGCGGGGATGAACACCCAGGCGAGGATGCCGCGGGTCGCCAGGGCCGGCAGCGCCTGCGCTGGGGCGAGCACTGCATGCAACCAGTCGCAGCCACGGATGATGTGATTGGGCATGCGGGCTCCGGAGGGCAACGCTAGCTACGTTGCCCGCTGATGAGTGCTTGGATAAAAATACAAGCAAACCGTCCGCACACCTTGTACGTATCCCGTCAACTCCGCCGCACTGGCGGTCACCCCGATCCCCGAAAGGGATACTCCGATGAAGTTCACCAACGCCGTCCTCGCCGCCGCTGTCGCCGGTATCCTCGCCGGGTCAGCGACCCAGGTGCGGATTTCCGCCGCCGAAGGTGGCGACAAGCCTGCGACGAGCGAAAAGGCCGCAGCCGACAAGAACGCCTGCGCCGGCTTGAACGCCTGCAAGGGCAAGGGCGGCTGCAAGAGCGAGAAAAACGCCTGCGCCGGCAAGAACGCCTGCAAGGGCCAGGGTGGCTGCGCCACTTCGAAGAACGAGTGCAAGGGCCACAACGCGTGCAAGGCGCTGGGCGGCTGCAAGAC
>JACDEC010000443.1 GCA_013816645.1 Planctomycetota bacterium | reverse complement strand
CATCCGCGATGAGCGCCGGACCACACCGGCTTCCACCGCCGCGAAGAGCGGTCGCTAGCACTCGGCGAACTCCGGGTGGTTCCGAGGTGTTCGATGAACGGATTCGCGTCGACCTGGACCCTGACGCCGACCGGCAGCGCATCGAGGATCAGCCCCATGCATCCCGCTGAGGGCTGACCGCAGCCTCACCAAGCCACAGCCCAGCGCCGGATCCGCCCAGTGCCATCACGCCGACGATCCCGTGGATCTGGACCCGGTTGAGGGGCGCCACTGCCGCCACCGGGCGCCCATGCCGGGTGATGATCGTGGTTCCACCGCCTTGCGCCCGGTCGACGAGCGACGACAGCGCCTGCAGCGCCGCCTCGATGTCGTAGGTCTTGCGCATGACGACGACCATACGGACGCAACAGAAAGGGCAGCCGGGATCCTGGATCGGTTGAAAAGTCGACCCGCGAGCTCACCAAAAGCATCGCCCCGGGCCGCGTGGCCCGGGGCGATGCACCAATCACTGCTCGCAGCGACTCAACCGCGGGCGCCGGCCGCCTTCGCCTTGGCCTTGCCGGCTTTGGCCTTCCCGGCCTTGGCCTTGGGCTTGGCGGACTTCACCTTGGCCTTGCCAGCCTTCGCCGGCTTGCCGCCGTGCTTCAAGGCCGCCTGAGCCGCCGCCAGGCGCGCCACCGGCACGCGGAACGGCGAGCAGCTCACGTAGCTCAGACCGATCTTGTGGCAGTACTCGATGGTCTGGGGATCGCCGCCGTGCTCGCCGCAGATGCCGAGCTTGATCTCGGGACGGGTCTGCTTGCCGCCGGCGATTGCCATCTCCATCAGCTTGCCGACGCCGGCCTGGTCGAGGGTCGCGAAGGGGTTGGCCTTCACGATGCCGACCTTCTGGTAGTGCGGCAGGAACTTGCCCGAGTCGTCGCGCGACATGCCCAGCGTGGTCTGGGTCAGGTCGTTGGTGCCGAACGAGAAGAACTGCGCGTCCTTGGCGATCTCGGCGGCGGTCACGGCCGCGCGCGGGATCTCGATCATGGTGCCGACCAGGTAGACCATCTTGGTCTTGGCCGCGGCCTGCTCCTCGGCGGCGACGCGGTGCACGATCTCGAGCTGCTGCGCGAGCTCGGCCTGGTAGCCGACCAGCGGGATCATGATCTCGGGCACGACCTTCTTGCCGGTCTTCTTGGCGACACTGATCGCCGCCTTGAACACCGCGCGGCTCTGCATCTCGGTGATCTCGGGGTAGACCAGGCCGAGGCGGCAGCCGCGGTGGCCGAGCATCGGGTTGAACTCGTGCAGGCTGTGGCCGAGCGCTTCGATCCGCTCGTAGCTGACGCCGAGCTTCTTGGCGAGGTCGTCCTTCTGGTCCTTGCTCTGGGGCAGGAACTCGTGGAGGGGCGGGTCAAGGAAGCGGATGGTGACCGGGCGGCCGTCCATCGCCGCGAACAGGCCCTCGAAATCCTTCTGCTGCATCGGCAGCAGCTTGCCCAGCGCGCTGGTGAAGTGGTCGATGGCGTCGGCGTACTGGCCCTTGAGGCTCGCCTGCTTCTGCGCGTCGTCCTTGGCGTCAGCGACCTCGTTGCGGTACTTCGCGTAGTCCTCGGCGAAGAGGATCATCTCGCGCACCGAATCGATGCGATCGCCGTCGAAGAACATGTGCTCGGTACGGCACAGGCCGATGCCTTCGGCGCCGAAGGCGATGGCGTTGTGCGCCTGGTCGGGCTGGTCGGCGTTGGTGCGCAGGCCCAGGGTCCGGTACTTGTCGGCGAGCTTCATCACGAAGTCGTAGGCCTGGAACAGCGAACTGTCGCCGGGCTTCATGGTCTTGCCGATGAGGACCTGTTTGAGCTCGGAGTCCGAGGTCTTGACCTTGCGGCCGTAGACCTTGCCGGTGGTGCCGTTGATGGCGATGAACTCGCCCTCGCGCAGCGTGCGGCCGTTGCAGGTCAGCGTGCCGGCTTCGTAGTCGACGCTGAGATCGCCGGCGCCGGCGACGCAGACCTTGCCCATCTGGCGCGCGACCAGCGCGGCGTGCGACGAGACGCCGCCGCGCGCGGTGAGGATGCCTTCGGCGGCGATCATGCCCTTGAGATCCTCGGGCGAGGTCTCGACGCGGCAGAGCACGGCCTTCTGGCCGGCGGCGGCCAGCGCCTCGGCCTTGGCGGCGGTGAAGGCGATGGTGCCGGACGCCGCGCCCGGGCCGGCGGGCAGGCCGGTGGTCAGGTAGCTGTCCTGCTCGGCGGCCTTCTCGTCGCTGGTGTCGAAGATCGGCGCGAGCAGCTGGTCGAGCGCCTGCGGATCGCCGCTCTTCACGGCGTGCTCGGGCGTCATCAGCTTCTGCTTCACCATGTCGTGGGCGATCTTGACGTACGCCTGCGCGGTGCGCTTGCCGTTGCGGGTCTGCAGCATGTAGAGCGTCTGCTCTTCGATGGTGAACTCGAAGTCCTGGACGTCGCCGAACTCCTTCTCGAGCTTGGCGCGGACCTTGAGCAGCTGCTGGAAGATGCCCTTGAAGACCTGGTCGGTCGCCATGTCGGTGATCTTCAGCGGGGTGCGCACGCCGGCGACCACGTCCTCGCCCTGGGCGTTGGCGAGGTACTCGCCGTAGAACTCGTTGGCGCCGTTGGCCGGGTTGCGGGTGAACGCCACGCCGGTGCCCGAGGTGTCGCCCATGTTGCCGAAGACCATGGCCTGGACGTTGACGGCGGTGCCCCACTCGTGCGGGATGTTGTACTTGTCGCGGTAGATGTTGGCGCGCTCGTTCATCCACGAGCCGAACACGGCGCCGACCGCGCCCTTGAGCTGCTCGTAGGGATCATTGGGGAACGCCTTGCCGGTGCGCTCCTTGATCAGCTTGCGGAAGGCGACGATCAGTTCCTTGAGGTCGGCCTCGGTGAACTGGGTGTCCTCGGTGTAGCCCTTGGCGTGCTTGAGTTCGTCCATCACCGCGTCGAATGGCTCGTGCTCGTTCTCGTGGCGCTTCTGCACGCCCATCACCACGTCGCCGTACATCTGCACGAAGCGGCGGTAGCTGTCGTAGGCGAAGCGGCCGTTCTGGGTCTTGGCCTTGAGGCCTTCGACGGTGGTGTCGTTGAGGCCGAGGTTGAGGATGGTGTCCATCATGCCCGGCATCGAGTCGCGGGCGCCCGAGCGCACCGAGACGAGCAGCGGGTTCCTGGCGTCGCCGAACTTCTTCTTCTGCTGCTTCTCGAGCTTGGCGACGGCGTCCTTGATGTCCTTCTCGAGCAGGCCCTTGGGATAGCTCTTCTTGTTCGCGTAGTAGTAGGTGCAGACCTCGGTCGTGATCGTGAAGCCGGGGGGCACGTTGAAGCCGCGCCGCGCCATCTCGCCGAGGTTGGCGCCCTTGCCGCCGAGCAGCGCCTTCATCGACGCGTCGCCATCGGATTTGCCGCTGCCGAAGTGGTAGATGTACTTGGGGGCCTTGGCCATGGGATCGCTTCCTTGAGGAC
>JACDEC010000442.1 GCA_013816645.1 Planctomycetota bacterium | reverse complement strand
CAGCGAAGGCGCGCGTCGTTGCGGTCGCGAGCACCTCGGCGCCCTCGCCGCGCAGGCAGAAGCGTTGGCCCGAGCGCTGGTCGCCTGGCCGCATCACCTCAATGCCTCTTCGCGCCGCACCCTCGCCCAGGCCATGGCGCGCGGCGCCGCCGAGGTCGAGGGCGGCGCGCCCCCGCAGTCGCCTCAAGGCGCCGCCGCCCTGGTGGTCGACGACGATGCGATCTCGCGCATCACCATGACCCAGGTGCTCGAGAAGGCCGGCTTCGCGGTGACCGCCGTGTCCGAGGCCCAGGCTGCGCTCGCCGCAGCGGCCCAGCGTCCCTACCGGCTGGTGCTCAGCGACGTGCTGATGGAAGGCCTCAATGGCCTGCAGTTCGCCGCCCGCCTGCGCCTCATCGACGGCTGCCGCGACCTGCCCGTGATCTTCGTCACCGCGCTGGCCGACTTCGACACCCTGTTCCTGCAGGGCGACGACCCCGCCGCGGATTCGATCGCCAAGCCGTTCCTGCCCGCGGAACTCGCGACCAAGGCCCTGACCCGGATGCGCTGAGCGGCGGCTGCGTGCGCGGCATCGACCGGCAGCCCGGCCGGAGCATGGCAGCGATGACCGCTCGCCGCCGCATAGCAGCCGAGGAAGCGGAATGCCAGGGAGCCCGGCATCTGCGCCTCGAGGGATCCATGGATCACCAGCCCGAGCCGTTCCTCGCGATGACATGCCAGCAAGGCTTCGAACGCCGATTCCATGTCAGTCCACCCCCGATCACCGAACACCGGCGTCAAGAGATCGACGAAAACGTCGTCGCTGACGCCATCGGGAACGCTGAAAATGACCGAGGGACCGATCACGGATGCCGCTCTGCGGAGGTGGAGCAGGCCAGGACTGCAGAAGACGGGATCCCGACCACGCAAACCGCCCAAGTCGACGGTTCCGGCTCCTGGTCAGGCATCGACAGCTCGCACATTTTCCACGACTTGTTTGATATCTGCGCCAAGCGTGATGATTCGCAGGCTTCTACCGTCGGCGGTGACGACTGACCAATCGCGGAAATACCAGCGCTTGCTCTTTTCATACGGCCAATTGCCTTCGATATTCGCGGCTATAGCCGCATTGGACCCATACGCGGATCTTATTACGTATGCACCGGACATGGCACCGCCGAGAGGCGCCAATAAGCAAAGGGCGACGAGCACAAACGCGCTGATGATGAAATCATAACGCTTCAGCAAGCCTGATTCCGGAAACACGAAGACGCCAAGGATGCCAATCAGGACCATCGCGATCGCTAGCGGTAGGTAGTCTGAGCGACGGAGATAATGAACATGCGTCGGAAGGTGAGCCAGCGCCTTGAGGAGATCGAAAACCATCATTCGAGGTGCTCGAAACAGGGGGTGCGGGGACCGTGGCCGGAGAGAAGATGGTCGCGCCTGACGCGCAGTGGGCCACCGGAATGAGTCGCACGTCGCGGCGGTAGGAGCAGCCGACGGCAGCCCGCCGCCCGGCGTTTCGATGTCGAGCGTCGGCAAGAACGAGTGCGTGATCGCGATCGTCGAGGAGCGGGTCGCCAGCGGGTCGCCAGCCGCACCCCAGATGATCGAGACCAGCGATGCGTCCGGGTCGGTTCCGCTGCTCGGCGTCGACGTGACGCTCTCGACCGGTGCTGACGCCCGGCGCCTGCGCACCGACGTCGACGGGATGGTGGCGATCCCGCTGCGCTGGCTGATGACCGACGCGCAAGGCGCTGGGACCTTCGACCTGGCCATCGAATTCGAGGACGCCGACGTGACCCAGATCCGATTGGATCTGGGGGATGCACGCATCGCCGGTCTGCTGCCCGACGCCTTGAGCGCGCTCATGGCGTCTTCGCTGCCGGGGTTCGGACCCTAAGCCCTGCGTCGTGATCCGCAGTACGTCTGGCCTGCGCGACCGTGCAGGAACAGCCAAGGGTTCGTCGATGGATCGAAGGACCTGCTATGATCGCTGTGTTGGAGCGACGAGATCGCTCCGTGTCCCATTGCATGAAAGCGAGCACATCATGGTCGACTTCGTCAAGAACGATAAGCACCTCAAAGACAAGAAGCCCGATGCCAATCGCGATCCGCTGACCGGCACGCCCGGCGCCCATCCCGTCGGCACCGGCCTCGGCGCTGCTGGCGGCGCTGGCGCGGGCGCCGCGATCGGCGCCATGGCGGGACCGATCGGCGCGGGCATCGGTGCGGCGATCGGCGGCATCGTCGGCGGCCTGGCTGGCAAAGGAGGCGGGGAAGCGGTCAATCCCACCGATCCCGCGATCAAGGCCATCGAGAAGGCCACCGACAAGCACGGTGTGCGTGCCGACGAGTACTATGATGACGAGCCCGTCGTCGCCGATGCCCAGGTCGTGGATGACGACGTCACGCATCGCGTGTGAATGACGATGGGTATGTGACGAGAGACCCGGTGGTCCCGGGCCGGTCCGCATCAGATCCGTCAGCAGATGAACCGACTCGTCGCTGATAGCTGCGGCCACCAGGTCGAGTTGGTGGCCGTTTCGTTGTTGGAACTCTGAAGCCGGGTCCGTCCACGCGACACCATCGAACGCTGAACCGATCAGCTGCGTTCTCCGGGAAGATGGAGATGCGTGTTCGGTCCTTCCGCTGTCACTGTCCTTCCGCTGTCTTCCCGGCAGGCGAGGATGGCCCCCCATGAACATGCGGGAGCTGATCGCACAAACACTCGTGACGCTCGCGCCCCCAGCGGAGCGTGCCGTAGCGTGAGCGAAGCCCGTCGATCGATCTCGCGGGCAATGGCGCCTGGGCTGCTCCTCGCGGCTTCTGGGGTCGCCTGGGAATGTTACCTGAGATGGCTCGCCGCGTGGCCCACCTATCTCACCTACGCGACGATCGGGCTCGGGCATTGCCTGATCGGATCCGCGGCAATCGCCTCCGGACCGTGGGCGGTCCGCATCTACTGGATCACCGGAGCGCTCGCCGTCGCAGCCCTGGTGCTGCTCTATTGGCGCTGATCGACCCGCAACAGTGATGGCCACAGGCAGAGGGATACCGCGGGCGACCTGAACGGGTGTCCTTGGTTCCCCCAGTGACCAAGGAAAAACCCCGGCCGAGAGCCGGCCGGGGTTTGCTTATCGTTTCAGTCGCGGTCATTAATCCGCGTCGCCACTCCAGTTCCTACCACTCCACCGCTCACCTGCGTCCGGCCATCCGGCTCATCAGGCGCCCCGCCCCGGGGATCTCGTGCCGGCAGCGGCAGAGGCCCGCGCGCGTGGCGATGGGCGGAACGTAGGCGACCTCCTCGCGGCAGGGATCAGCGGGAACGGGACCTTCAACAGCGCCGTACCCCGTCACCCCGCGGCCGCCTGCGCGCTCATTCCACCGCCGACGGCACCACGACGAACGGCGTGGCCGCGATCCCGGTGTTGCCGGCCGCGTCGACGGCGACGGCGATGCCACCGTACGCGCCCGCCGCCAGCGGCGG
>JACDEC010000441.1 GCA_013816645.1 Planctomycetota bacterium | reverse complement strand
GCCGCGCGTCGGCGAGGTCGCGGTGCTCCAGGCTCTGCACGACCTCGGCTGGCGCGTGCTGCTCGACCGCGGCTTCGGCGCCAACGAACTCGCCAACAGCGACGCGCTGCTCGCCGCGCTCGGCTGGACCGCGCACGACCTCGACGATAGCGGCTCGGGTCTCGGGCAGCCGATCGACCAGCTGACGCCGCGCTGCCTGAACACCGCGCCGGTGATCCGCTTCCACGGCTCGATCGCCGGTTGGGCCGCCGCGCTCTCGACCTGCGGCGTCGCGGTCAGCTACGACAGCGTCGGCCACCACCTCGCCGCGGCGCTCGGCGTGCCGTTGGTGGTCGCCTTCACCGGCTACAGCGACCCGCGCTTCCCCGACGCCTGGCGACCGCGCGGCGCCGGACGGGTGGCGATGATCACCATCCCGACCGCGGAGAAGGCCAGTCCTGATCATTGGCAGCGGGTGATCGACGCCCTGCCTCCGCCGGGAACGACCGATCGCTACGTGCGCACCCGCAAGATGACGCATTGACCTGAGCTGAGCCACGCCTGAGCCACGCGCGCAGCGCGCCCCGCAGGGGTGACTGAGCACCGCGGCAGCGGCGTCCCCGCAGGCCGCCCCGGCCGAGGAACGCCGCGAGAGCGGAGCGCAAGGAATGGCGGGGGAAGCACCAGCGACTCGCGTCTCAGTCCCCCTATCCCTCATCCCCAATCAAATCCCGCGCGCACCAGGCGATAAGCTGCTCATGCCGCGGCTCGCCCAAGCGATGATCACCGCTGACCAGGTGCAACTCGACGCCCGCATGCGTCTGTGCGTAGGCCAGCGACCCCTGCCAATCCACTGATTCGTCGGCGCGACCATGGACGATCGCCACCGGCACGCCGGGCTCCCCGGGCACGCCGGGCAGCGCCAGGCAGCTGCGATAGAAGGCGACGCCCAGCAGCAGTTCGCGTTCGGCGCCGTGGTGGAAGAACGGCAGGCTGCCCTCGCGCTGCCAACGCGCCACGCCGGCTTCGCCGAGCCGTTCGCGCCAGCGGTCGGTGAAATGGAAGGCCGGGGCGACCAGCACCAGGCCGATCAGGCCGGGCAACCGCCGGCGCTCGGCGAGCAGCGCGGCGACGTAGCCGCCCAGGCTCGAGCCGATGACCAGCAACGGTCCATCGCCCTGGGCCGCAGCCTCGCCGCGCGCCAGGATCGAATCCATGGTCATCGCCGTGAAATCGTCGCCCTGCAGATCGGGGATGCGGTAATCGCCGGCCACGTCGGCGAGCAAGCCGCGCAGCGCCTGGCCCTTGGCGCTCAGCGGGCTCGACGCGAAGCCGTGGAAGTAGACGACGCGCATCGTGCGATCCGCTGCGCGATCAGGCGCGCAGCGCCGACCGCGCCTTGGTCATCGCCGCCGCGGTGATGCCCCAGTGGCTGGTCGCCCAGGCGACCGTGCCGCCGGCGAGCAGGAAGAGCTGCGGGCTCTGGTGCGACATGCTCAGACGGGTGGCGATGGCGAGCGAGACCGCGCGGTGAGTCTGGACCACGACGATGCCCGCGGGCTCGTCGGGATGCGCGTCGCAGTAGGCGCGGAATTCGTCGTGCGCGGCGGAGCTGATCGAGCAGGCGTTGGAATGCTTGAGCAACCAGGCCGGGCCGGCGCTGGAGAGCAACGCATCGACCTCCTCGATGCTGGTCACGGCGATCGTGGTCATGGGGTTTTTGCTCCTGGTGCGCCGGTCGGGGCCTTCTCGAGCAGGAAGCGGACCGCGCCCTTGATGCCGCGGATGTCGAGGTCGCCGTCGAGCAGGTGGACGTCGACGTTCAGCGGCAGGATCCAACCGGCGAGCCGAGCGATGCGGCCCTCGACGATGTCGCAGGCGAAGGTCGCCGCGCCCTCGCCGGTGAGTTCGCTGCCCTTGGGCAGCGGCACCAGAGTGGTGCTGGTGGTGAACCAGGCGAGGTCGCCGCGATCGATAACGCCTTCGATGCGGCCGCTGAACGCCGGACCGATGTTCCCGGAGAGCTCGGCGGTGAAGCCCTGCTTGTCCGGCTGTCCGAAGCGATCGGAGGCGCGCGCCAGCGCCTCGACGATGTGCACACCCTGCTGGTCGATGACGGTGGTGGTGGTGAATGCCGGCGTGCGCAGGGCGAGGTCGAGCCAGCCGTTGGGCAGCGCCAGTTCGCCGCTCGGCAGGTGGCCGGCGAGGCGCAGTTCGAGGCGCTGCCCACTCCAGGTGAAGCTGCCGGAGCCGGCCGAGACCAGGTCGCGCAGGACCCCGGGCTGGCTGACCGAGGCCACGGCGATGTGGCTGAGCCGCCCGGTCCACGACGCCGCGTCGGGCTTGTCGATCTCGGCGACGATCTTGAGCAGGCCCGACAGCGCGGGCAGCGGGTTGGGGCCGCTGATGCGGGCGATGGCCTGGTCGAGCCGGGCGATGGTGAGGATGACCTGCGCGGTGTCGCCGGTCCCGCGATGGACGATATCGGCGAACGGCAGCGACACGCGGGTCTCGTAGCCCTTGGCCTGATCGTTCGCGTCGGCCGGCGCGACATTGACGTCGAGGTCGAGGTCCTTGGCCAGCCAACGCTGCGCCGCGACCTCCGCGCCGATGGCCTGCACGCTGAGCAGCAGCAGACGCCCGCCATCGACGCCCGCCGAGAAGCGCGTGATCCGCCCGGCGGTGAGCAGCACGCCGTCCGGGGCGTAGGGCTGGGCGAGCGGCAACGGCAGGTTGAAGGCGACGACCTGCAGCGGCCGGCGCTTGGCCCACGCCACGCGGACCTCGGGCGGATCGACCTGGGCAGCGCCGGGCGCGGCTCCCGGCGCGGCCCCGGGAGCGGGCAGGAAGGCGATGTCGAGCGTGGGACCCGGATGGGTCAGCTTGAGATCGACCCGCGGCAGCAGGGCGATCAGTTCGGCGAGCGGCAGCTTGGGCACCACGGCGAGGCGCGGTCCAGGCTGCCAACGGTCCATGCGCACCTCCATCGCCTGGGTGGAGAAGGTGCCGATCAGTTCGCCTTGGCCGCTGCCCAGGCCAGCATCCTCGACATGCGCTTCGTCGAGACGCAGTCCGTTCCGGTCCATCTTGAGCAGCGCGCCGCCGCCGCCGCCGGCCCAGGCGACCACCGCGTCCCCGGTCAGCGATCCGGCCGCGGGATCGAAGACGAAGGCGCTGCCGGCCAACGAGGGCGTCGCCGGCAACCAGGGCACCAGGTCGTCCTGCTCCTTCATCAGCCCGAGGCCGAGCAGGGCGGTGAACAGGTGCTCGAGGGTGATCGCGCCCGATTCGATGGCGATGCGCACCGCCGGCTTGGCGGGATCGCGACCGGATGCCGGGCTCAGCGCGATGCGCAGGGGCTGGCCATCGAGGGTGGCCGCGATCGTTCCGCGCAGGCCTTCCGGTCCGTGGGTGACCGCGACGGCGAGCGCTTCGAGCGGAATGCCGCCGAGGTCGCCACTGCCCGAGATGTTCAGAGCCATTGGGCGCACCACCGC
>JACDEC010000440.1 GCA_013816645.1 Planctomycetota bacterium | reverse complement strand
GTCGCCAGGCGCGCCAGCGCGCCAGCGCGCACATCATCGCGCTTGGCCTTGCGTGCGACGTCCTTGAGGTCGGCGCGTCGCTCGATGCGCGGCAAGGCGCGCGGCCAGAGTGCGCCATCGCCATCCTGGATGGCGATGGTGGCCAGCGCGGACTGGCTGGGAGCCTCGAGCGAGAGCAGCCGATCGAGCGCGGCGGAGCGCACCGCTCGATCGCGACCGACGAGCACGATCTCGGCCAGCGAACTCTGTTCGGAGATCCCCGCGAGCAGGTCTGCGCACTGGCTCAGCGAGGACGCCTCCTTGACCAGGCGAGCGGCGACGCCGGAGAGCCGCTCGCGAGCCATCGCGACCACGCGCGCGTCGCTGGCGGCCAGCAACCGGCGCAGCGTGGACTCGGAGACGATGCGCGCAGCAGCGGCCATGCGCACGGCCGGATCGCTGTCGCCGAGGGCGACCTTGACGAGGATGCCATCGTCGTGCGCCTGCAGTCGCTGCACGGCCGCCAACCGCACCTTGGCATCGCGATGACGCCATTTCGGCGTGAACAGCCCGAGGAATCCCATCAGCACGCTCCTTGACGAAAACGAGCGGGCAGGGTCCCCGGGCAGGACGCGTAATCAATCGGCGAGTGGGCCAGCCCGCGAGCTACCCCAAAAACGACACGGGCCGCCCCGGAGGGGCGGCCCGCTGCGCTTTCCAGCCCGATGTCTCAGTTCTTCTGGCCAGCGATCGGCAGGTAGCGGTAGTAGACTTCCAGGCTCAGGCAGCAATACGCGGTGCTGAGCAGCCGACCGGTGGCGTGGCCGTGGAACTTGGTGCCGGTGTAATCCCAGCTGCCGTCGAAGCAGTCGGTGCTCTTGCGCTGGGCCTTGACCAGCATGTCGCGCACCGTGGCGTTCCATTTCTCCCAGCGCGCCCCGGCGACCTGGAAGATCGCCAAGGTGTTGTAGTACATGTAGTAGGTGTTGCAGGGGTACGACGTCGGCATCTGGTGCTTCATGACGTAGTTGGCCAGGCTGTTGAGCATCTCGTCGTTGGCCTGGTGGCCGAGGAACACCGCGCACAACGCACCGACGCAGGCCATGTCCTTACCATCAGCACCTGGGGCGCCGACATCGACCGCGCCATCGACGCTCCAGGTGTAGGGGAAGGTCGAGGTGTCCGTGTAGGGGTCCTTGGCCTTGAAGTCCTTGTTGCTCGCCTTCCAGGCTTCCTTCAGCCACTGCTTGGACCCTTCCATGCCGTTGCCGATGTTCAGGCCGCCCGCCGCCGCCGATTTCAGCGCCATGACGTTCCAGCCGGTCACCGAGGAGTCCATCCGTCCTGGATTCGGCGCGTTGTAGTCCCAGCCGAGACCGTAGCCGCCGGCCTTGTCCTTGGTCTGGCGGGCAAGCACGATGTCGATGCCCTTCTGCGCCGGGCCTTTGAGCGCCGGGTCGTTGGACATCGCGTAGGCCTCGGCCATCGCCATGGTCGCGACCGCATTCTCGTAATTGCGCTCGCCGAAGGTGCCGTCGGGCTTCTGCACCGACATCAGCCAGTCCAGGCCCTTCTTGACCGTCGGCTTGTACTTCGACGGCATGCGGTGGTCGTAGCCCGCGCCCAGGAAGCAGAGCAGCGCGTAGCCCGTGCAGGCCACGTCACCCTGCTCATTGGCGTTCTCGGTGCCCGGTTCGCACTTGGCGCCGGGGTCGGTGCAGTTGACGGGATAGCCGTCGACGTCCCACTGGCCGTTCGCGCTCTGGTGCTTCTTGAACCAGCGCAGCGCGGCGTCCACCGCGCTCTCGCCGCCCTTGCTGCCGCCGAACTTGCCCAGCGCGCGCTTCTTGCCGCCGCCGGTGCGCGATCCGAACATGCCCGATCCGCCGCCACCAGCGCCGATCGCCATGAAGCCGCCGGTTCCGCCCATCTCCGAGTCGGCGATCGCCTCCTCGCGGCCCTTCGGCACTTCGCTCTCGTTCTCCTCTTCGCGCGAGAATTCCTCGACCGGCACGTCCAATTCGGACACCGGGCTCGGCTTGTCCACGTCGGACGTCGTCGGCACGTCCAGCGGCGTGTCGCTGGTCTTCAGTTCGCGCTCCATCTTCGGCTCTTCGCGCTTGGGCGGAGGCGGGATCGCGGTCGTCTTGATCGCCGGTTCCTCGACCTCCTCATGCGCCGCGTACACGATCAGCGACATCAGGAACAGCACCACCGCGTGCACCACCGCGCTGATGATCCACGCCGGCGCGGCGCGCTTCAGGCTGTCCGGATCCTCGCCGACCTCGCGCTCTTCGATCAGTTCCTCGTCGAGGATCTCTTCATCGGGCTGGTGCTGGTCGTTGCGCATGGAATGGGTCCTCACGGGATAGATGGCGCCATCAGCGAATGGCCTAGCCGGCCATTGGCAGATGGAGGATATACGGCGGATCGGTCCCGGCGTTGTCGTTGGCAACGCAGTGGCAGCCAGCCCTTGTCCAACGTGCTGGACGAGCCAGGTTTGGCATCGCAAGCCAAGTCTCTGGCAGGCCTTACGCTGCATGCTCGCTTGAGATCGCCTGCGGTTCCCCCGCAGGCGATCCCCGGATCAGTTCTTCTGGCCAGCGATCGGTAGGTACCGGTAGTAGACCTCGAGGCTCAGGCAGCAGTACGCGGTGCTGAGCAGCCTGCCGGTGGCGTGGCCGTGGAATTTCGTACCGGCGAAGTCCCAGCTGCCGTCGAAGCAGTCGGTGCTCTTGCGCTGCGCCTTGACCAGCATGTCGCGCACCGTCGCGTTCCACTTGTCCCAACGCGCTCCGGAGACCTGGAAGATCGCCAGCGTATTGTAGTACATGTAGTAGGTGTTGCACGGGTACGCCGTGGGCATCTGGAACTTCATGATGTGGTTGGCGAGACTGTTGAGCATCTCGTCGTTGGCCTGGTGGCCGAGGAACACCGCGCACAGCGCGCCGACACAGGCCATGTCGTGGTGGTCGGCGCCGGGGGCCCCGACCTGAACTTCGCCTGATGCGGAATTCCACACGTAGGGGAAGGTCGAGGTATCGACGTAGGGATCCTTGGCCTTGAAGTCCTTGTTGGTCGCCTTCCAGGCTTCCTTCAGGTACTGCTTGGCCCCATCCATACCGTTGCCGATGTTCAGGCCGCCAGCAGCCGCCGACTTCAGCGCCATGACGTTCCAGCCGGAGACCGAGCCGTCGTTGCGCGAATCCGAGGTCGTGTAGTCCCAACCGAGACCGTAGCCGCCGGCCTTGCTCTTGATCTGGCGGGCGAGCACGATGTCGATGCCCTTCTGCGCCGGGCCCTTGAGCGCCGGATCGTTGGACATCGCGTAGGCCTCGGCCACCGCCATGGTCGCGACCGCGTTCTCGTAGTTGCGCTCGCCGAAGGTGCCGTCGGGCTTCTGCACCGACATCAGCCAGTCCAGGCCCTTCTTGACCGTCGGCTTGTACTTCGACGGCATGCGGTGGTCGTAGCCCGCGCCCAGGAAGCAGAGCAGC
>JACDEC010000439.1 GCA_013816645.1 Planctomycetota bacterium | reverse complement strand
GCCATAGACCTGCGCGAAGGCGAAGTCGCGGGTGTCGTGCGCCGGCACCGCCATGACCACGCCGGTCCCGTAATCGGCGACCACGAAGTTGGCGGCGTAGAGCGGAACCTTCTCGCCATTGACCGGGTTGATCACGTGGGCGCCGGTGAACACACCCTTCTTCTCGGCGGTGTCGCCGGTGCGCTCGTTGGCGGGGATGGCGCGGACCTCGGCCTTGAAGGCGTCGACGCTGGCGCGGTGCGACGCCGGCACGATCCGCTCGAGCGCGGCGTGCTCCGGGGCGATCGACACGAAGGTCACGCCGAACACCGTATCGGGCCTAGTGGTGAAGACGGTCAGCACGACGCCGGGATGCCCGTCGACGGTGAAGTCGATCTCGGCACCCTCGCTCTTGCCGATCCAGTTGCGCTGCTGGGTGAGCACCGCTTCCGGCCAGCCTTTGAGCTCCCATGTGTTGGCGAGCAGCTCCTCGGCGTAGGCCGTGGTGCGCATGAACCACTGCGGCAGCTCCTTCTGGATCACCGGCATGCCGGTGCGCCAGCACTTGCCGTCGACGACCTGCTCGTTGGCGAGCACGGTGTTCAGCCCGGTCGACCAGTTCACCAGCGACGACTTGCGGTAGACCAGGCCCTTCTCGACGAGGTCGAGGAAGATGTCCTGCTCGCGGTGGGCGTAGCCCGGGTCCGAGCAGGCGAACTCGCGGCTCCAGGCGTAGCTGAAGCCCATGCGCTTGAGCTGGGTGCGCATGTAGGCGATGTTGTCGTAGGTCCACTTCTTGGGGTGCGCGTTGCGCTCGATCGCCGCCTGCTCGGCGGGCAGACCGAAGGAGTCCCAGCCCATCGGGTGCAGCACCGCGAAACCGCGCATGCGCTTGTAGCGGGCGACCGCGTCGCCGATCGAGTAGTTGCGCACGTGCCCCATGTGCAGCTTGCCGCTGGGGTAGGGGAACATCTCGAGGACGTAATAGCAGCGCTCGCGCGGCAGGTCGTCGCGGACCTCGAAGGCCTGCGTCTGCTCCCACTGCTGCTGCCACGACCGCTCGATGGCGGTGGGATCGTAGGGGCGGATCTCGGACATGGCCTGCTCTCGCATAAGGAGCCGGATGATGCTGGGGTCGACGACGCGGTCCAGCGGGCAGCGGGACGGGCTTGAGCGCTCGCCGAGCCTATTGCTGCTGCTGCTGCGCCGGGAGATCGCCGCGCCCGGGCATGCCGGCACCTGCCAATTCGTACGCGAGCGCCGCCAGGTAGGCGCGCAACGTGAACTGGCGCCGCTGCGCCTCGGCGCGGGCGCTGGGGAAGTGCATGCCGTCGGCGAGCCTGAGCAGCTTGGCGGCGAAATGATCGACGGCCTGGGCGCGATCGTCGAGCGGGCGCGGGGTCGCGGCCACCGGATCGAGCGGATCGTAGAAGCGACCCGGTCGTTCCGGTCGCGACATCGCCTGGGCGCAGGCGAAGACCCGGGCGATGCCCACGGCACCGATGGCGTCCAAACGATCCGCGTCCTGGAGCAGTTCCCCGAGCGGCGAGGTCGCGCTCAGCCCGCGCGACCAGCTCGAGGTGCGCACCACCTCGACGATCGCGGCGATCTCCTCGGTCGAGTAACCAGCCGCGGCCAACGGCTCGCCCGCCAAGCGCGCCGACCGCTCGCCCCCCTGCGGCCGCTCCGGCGATTCCTTGGGCACCACCGCGAGGTCGTGGGCCAGCGCCGTCGCTCCAGCGAGATCGGCATCGACCCCCGCCTCCGGCGCGAGCCGCATCGCCCACGCGTACACGCGTTCGAGGTGCCAGCGATCGTGCGCCAATTCTCCGGGCTGCAGCCGCGCCTCGACCAGCGGCCACAACCGCCGATGCCTCGGATATTCGAGCACCTCCGCACGCATGGCGTCTCTACCTATCGCTTCAAGGGGGGCAGCGCCGAAGGCGCGTTACGTGGGGGCCCCGGCCTGATGCCGGGTCACCCACGAAAGCGGGTCACCCACGAAAGCGGGTCACCCATTACAGTTTGAGCCACTTGACGTCCTTGTACCCGGCGCGCCCCAGCGAGTCGGCGAAGGATTGGAACTGCTCCTTGTCCACGCCGCTGACACCGTCCCGGCCTTGGCCGAACACCAGCTGCAGGCCACCATTGACCGGGCGGCGGATACCGAACCACGGTTTGAGGCCATCCTTCGCCCGACGTTCGGCGTAGGCGTTGAGCTTGTCGGCGTCGGCGCGGAAGCGTTGCTCGTCTTCGGCGGTCACCCGGGCGACGCTCTGCAGGACCAGGATGTATTGACCCGCGCTCGCCTTGGGAATCGGTGCCGCGGGCGCGGCGGTATTGCCGATGGCAGGTGCCTCGGCCGGCATCGAAGCGTTGCCGCGCGGCTCACGGGATCCGGCCGGTCCATCAGCGAATCCGGCCGTACCGCTCGCCGACGTTGCGTGGCGTTCGCCGTAGTACTTGCCGGCGAAGAAACCGATCACCACCGTGGCGAGCCAGAGCAGGAACAGCACCGAAGCGAGTTCCCCCGACAACTGGAGCAGCGCACGGCGGGGGGTCGCGACCGAATGCGGGACGCTGGGCGCCGTCGAGGTCGCGGGGCGGGTCAGATTGGCGGTGATGCTCAGCGGATTGCGCGATACCGGATCGGCTGGCGCGGCCGAGGTCATGCCCTGGAGGGGCACGACCAGCGAATCGGGGAGCGGGGTGGGCTGGTTGAACGGGTAGATCGGGGGCGCCGCATCCTCGGGCGTGGTTTGCTCGGTGATGCGCCTCTGCACCTGTTGCAAGGTCGCATACACTTGATCAGTTCGGCGGCGAAACATGGATTTGCGCCGGATCATCAATACGTGGACAGGTAAGGCCAGCGCAAGTTGCCCCGACGTTCGCGCGGTGCGAGCCTCGCCATGGATCTGACCTCGGCCCTCAGCCATCTCGAGCAGCCCGGGGTGGCGCTCACCCACAGCGTCATGCTCCCCGGCGCGGGAGGCCCCCTCCACCTCCCGTTGGAATGGCTGCCCGCCGACCTGCGCGCGTCCTATCTCCTGCGCCAAGCCGACCTGCCGCTGACCCAGCGCGTCGAGGCCGCGCTCGCCGTCGGCCGCACCGCCGAGGTCTGGACCCTGCTCGCACGCCGGGTGCATCCGCTGGCCGCCGAGCCGGGTCTCGAACGGGTGCTCGGCGCGTGGCGCGATGCCGAAGTCGCGCGCTTGGCGTTGCCGGCTTCCCCCGAGGTGGTCGTGATCGACGGAGCTGGAGCGCAGGGCCTGGCCGGCGAGCCGACGAGGGCCCCGGCCGATGTCCGCGACCTGCTCGCGTCGCTGGAATGGCCGCGCTGGGTCGGGCCGGTGGTGGTGGTGGTCGGGGACCACGCGTGGGACGCGCTCCCCGCCACCAGCAACCGGTTGGCGCGCTCGGCCTTGCCGATCGTCCGCCTCGCCCGGTTTCCCGTCGGGCGCGAAGGCCGCGCCGAACTGGCGGCGGCGCTGACCGGGCT
>JACDEC010000050.1 GCA_013816645.1 Planctomycetota bacterium | reverse complement strand
ACAAGGGCCTGCGCAGCGAGGAGGTCGACTCGGCGAGCGCGTTGATCGACGCCGCGGCGGCGGCCTACGTCCGCCAGCAGGCCAGCGGCCGGCCCGCGCTGCTCGCCGAGGTCGCCGCGTGGTTCGACGATGTGGTCGCCACCGAGGAGGTCCGCCTGGCCGCCAAGCTCGGCGCGGTCGATCGCGCGCAGTTGCGCTACGGTCTCGAGCGCGTCGGCAACAAGCTCCAGCACCAGCTCCTGCGCTTCCTGCGCGAGCGCGCCGACGATCCCGCCGCCGAGGCGGCGGTGCGCGAGATATTGGGGATGCAGGGTTCGGAAATCGGAAAGGGAAGTCCGGAAGTCCGGAAGTCCGGAAGTCCGGAAGTCTCGTGAGCACGGACGCGCAAGATTCCCACAGCGCCCAGCGATCAGAACCTCAGTCGAACACGACCCCGAGCGACGCCCCGATCGGAAAGACGTCCGGACTTCCGGACCTCCGGACTTCCGGACAGGTGCCTTCATCGACTTCCGGACCGGTGGCAATCCAACGCCTCACCACCGCCCGCGGCCTGCTCGCCCTGGCGCTTCCGATGGCCGCCGGCGTGGGCGTCGGCTTCTTCCTGCACTTCATGAACCGGCTGTTCCTGGCCTGGTACAGCCCGGACGCGCTCGCCGCCAGCTATCCCGCGGGGATGCTGACCTGGACCCTGCAGGGCTTCTTTGTCGCCAGCGCCAGTTACCTCGGCAGCTTCGCTGCCCAGCACCATGGCGCCGGCGAGGATGACGAGGCGGGCGCGATGTGCTGGCCGGGATTGTGGTGCGGCCTGATCGCCACCGCGATCTCGTTGGCGATCATCCCGCTGCGCGGGCCGATCGTCGCCCTGTTCGGGCTGCGCGACCCCGCCGTCGCCGCGCAGATGGCCGAGCTCACCGGCTGGTACCTCGCCGAGACCGGGCCGATCGCCTTGATGGCGGCGATGTCCGGCTTCTTCGCCGGGCTCGGCCGCACCCGCCTGGTCTTCGCGCTCAGCGCCGGTGGTTGCCTGGTGTCGATCGCGCTCAACCGCTGGCTGATATTCGGCGGCTTCGGGATTCCCGCCTTGGGCGTAACCGGCGCCGGCATCGCCACGCTGGTGACCTCGCTGCTCTCCCTGGCGGTGTGGTCGGCGCTGTTCTTCGCGCCGCGCATGCGCGCGGTCTTCGGCACCTGGCGCAACCGCAATGCCGACGGGGCGCGCATTCGGCGTTTCTGCCGCTACGCGTTGCCGCGCGGCGGGTCGGAAGTGTTGGAAATGGTCGCCTTCCTGGTGTTCAGCGCGGCGATCACCCGGCTGCCCACCGCCTCGGTCAGCGCCTCGAACATCGCCTTCTCGATCTACCTGCTGGTGCTGGTTCCGGTGATGGGTCTCAGCCAGGGCGTGGCGATCGCGGTCGGCCAGTGCCTGGGTGCCGGTCGACCCGATCTCGCCCGTTCCGTCGGCTGGCTGGCCGTACGCTTGGCGACGCCGGTGCTCTGCGCGGTCGCCGTAATCTTCCTCGTGTTTCCCGAACAACTCGCCGCGCTCTACGCTGACACCGACGCCGACGCTGCCGGCGCGGCCGCCCGCTGGGAGGAGATCCGCTCGCAGGTCGCGCCGGTGCTCGCCTGCCTGGCCATCGCCGCGATCGGCGACGGCCTGCACTGGATCTTCCGCATGGTGGTGGTCGGCGCCGGCGACACCCGCTGGACCCTGGTGGCGATGGTCGCCTCGGCGATCCTGATCCTGGCGCTGCCGGTGTGGGCGCTGCTGCGCCTCGCCGATCCCGCCCTGCTCGCCAGCTGGAACGTCACTGCGCTCACCGCCAGCTACGCGATGTTCGCGCTCTATTGCTGGGTGATCGCGGCGATCATGTTCCTGAGATTCCTGTTCGGCCCGTGGCGAGGGATGTCGGTGCGGAGATAGGGGGAGAGTGCGATGTGCGACGTGCGATGGCTTCACTTCGCACATCGCACATCGCACGTCGTACCCCCACACAGTACCACCCCTTCCTCTCACGCCTTCTGCCGCCGCAACCGCCACGCCGCGATCACCCCGCCGAGCAGTCCGCCCGCGTGCATCTCTAGGCTGATGCGCTGGCCGCCGGCCTCGCGGATCACCAGGCCGGCGTAGAGGCTGCTGCCGAACAGCACGATGACCAGCAGGGCGATGAGGATCGCGCCGCAGCCTTTACGGAATATCGCGTTGGCGAGCAGGAATCCGGCGAGGCCGAAGACGATGCCGCTGGCGCCGATGTGGACCTCGTTCGAGCTGCCCAGGAACCAGGTCAGCGTGCCGCCGATCAGCGCGGCGTAGACCACCGCCACCAAGGTCAGCTTGCGCGAATAGCCGCAGGACAGCCAACCCAGGATGAACAGCGGCACGGTGTTGCCGACCAGGTGCTGGATGTTCGCGTGCAGGAACGGCGCGCCGACGATGCCGACCAGCCCGGATACGGTGTGCGGTCGCAGGCCGAAGCGTTCGCCGAGGGCGGGTTGGGCGAAGAACACATGCATCACCACATCGGCGATGAAGACCGCCCATAACAGCACCAGCCAGCCAACGACCCGTTGCAGGTCGCCGACTGGCTGGTTCGCGCCCGTCGCCACGTTGGGCACGGGTCGGACGATTACTTGCCGGAAGCGCCGCCGCCGGTGATCACCACGATCTCGACGCGGCGGTTCTTGGCCTTGCCGTCGTTCGATGCGTTGCTGGCGACCGGGCGCTCCTTGCCGTAACCGGCGAAGCCGGCCTTGGCGGGGGCGATGCCGTGGTCGATGAGGTAGTGCAGCACGGCCTGGGAGCGGTTGCCCGAGAGGTCCCAGTTGTCCTTGTGCTCGTCCTTGCTGCGCTTGATGTCCTGGTCGTCGGTGTGGCCTTCGACGCGCACGCTGGCGTCGGGGTACTTCGACTTGATCGTGCTGATCACGTCGTTGAGCACCTTCTTGGCCTTGTCGCCGAGCACCGCCGAACCCGGCTTGAAGAGGATCTCGTTGCTGATCGTGGCGACCTGCTCGGCCGCGCGGCCATCCCACTGCACGTCGCCGGTGTTGGCCGGTGAGCCGTCGCCGGGATTGACCGGGGCGACCGGGGCGCCGTGGCCCTGGTCGGCGCGGCAGGCGGCCAGCTCGGCGTCGAGGCGCTGGTTCTCGCGCTCGAGCTCCGAGATCTGGACCTTCGCGTAGGCCAACTGGCGCTTGGACGAGCCGCAGCCGGTCGCGGTGAGGGAAGCGAGGGCCAGACCGCCCACGAGGACATAACGCAGATGGCTATTCATAAGGGGCGCATTTAAACGGCTGGTTTCGTTCTGTCCAGACCGTGACGGATGGTGTGGTCCCGTCTCGCCCAGCCCTGCGGGGGTCAGCGAGCGGCGCGGATCGCCGCCGCGGCCGCGTCGCCGACCGTGCGGGTGGTCGAGATCCGCTCGCCGGGACGGGCGATGTCGGGGGTGCGCAGGCCCGAGGACAGGACCTGACGGATCGCCCGGTCGACCAGGTCGGCCTCGGCGGTCAGCTTGAGGCCGTAACGCAGCAGCATCCCGACCGTGGCGATGGTGGCGAGGGGGTTGGCCTTCTCCTGGCCGACGATGTCGGGGGCGCTGCCGTGGGTCGGCTCGAAGAACCCGACCGGGCCGCCGACCGAGGCGGACGCCAGCATGCCGATCGAGCCGGTGAGCATGCTCGCCTCGTCGGAGAGGATGTCGCCGAAGATGTTGCCGGTGACGATGACGTCGAACTGGCGGGGGTTGCGGATCAGCTGCATCGCGCAGTTGTCGACGTACATGTGGCTCAGTTCGACGTCGGGGTACTGCTTGTGCAGGCCGATGACGGTGTCGCGCCAGAGCTGCGAGCTCTCGAGCACATTGGCCTTGTCGACCGAGCAGACCTTCTTGCGGCGCAGCCGGGCGATGTCGAAGGCGACCTTGGCGATGCGCTCGATCTCGTAGACCGCGTAGACCTCGGTGTTGTAGCCCTTGCGGTTGGCGCCTTCGCCGTCGATGCCGCGCGGGGTGCCGAAGTAGATGCCGCCGGTGAGTTCGCGCACCACCATCACGTCGGTGCCCTTGAGCACCTCGGGCTTGATGGTCGACGCGTCGAGCAGCTCGTCATGCACATTGGCCGGGCGCAGGTTGGCGAACGCGCCGAGCTCCTTGCGCAGCTGGAGCAGACCGGCCTCGGGCTTGAGGTGGTGCGCGACCTTCTCCCACTTCGGGCCGCCGATCGCGCCGAACAGCAGGGCGTGCGAATCCTTCACGCCCTTGATGGTGTCGGGAGGCAGGGGGACACCGTGCTTGTCGAGCGCCGCGCCGCCGGCGAGATAGTCGGTGAAGGCGAAGCTGTGGCCGCAGGCCGCGCCCACCGCCTTGAGCGCCTTGACGCCCTCGGCGCAGACCTCGGGGCCGATGCCGTCGCCGTGGATGACCGAGATCGTGTATGCCGCCATGCCGCGCTCCGGGTGAGCGCGGAATGATGTCGAATCGTTCGTGCAGTCCAGGGTCTCCCCACGCGCAGGTCCAAGTCAGCGAGCGTCAGGCTCCAGAGCTTCCCCGCTTCCCCGCTTCCTGCGTGTCGAACCAAGCTCCTCAAGCAGGTAAGCAGGTAAGCAGGTAAGCAGGCAGGCTGGCAAGCTGGGAAGCCTGAGAAGCTGGCCGGCAAATGGATCGGACGCGTTAATGCGGCGCCTTGGCGATGGCCTCGGCGTCGAACGAGCGCAGGTGCACATCCTGGCCCCCCGGCGTGTAGCCCTTCCAGGCGTAGGGGTCGGTGCCGCAGACCGGGATGACGGTGCGGAAGTCGCACAGCGCCACGCTGGTCTTGCCGTCGCGCACGTCCTGCTCGGCGCCGGCCCAGGGCAGCAGCGACTGCGCGGTCATGTAGTGGTTGACCAGCGCGCGGCGGTAGACGCGCGAGCGGTTGCGGCGCGAGCGGTGGAGCAGGTAGCCGTTGAAGAACACCACGCTGCCTGCCTTGACCTCGACCGCGACCTCGCCCGATTCGTCGAAGCCGTGGCTCTCGCCGCCGAAATCGAACTCGTCGGTGCGCTGGTGGCTGCGCGAGGGATACAGGTAGCCCGGACGGTGCGATCCCGGCAGCACATAGAGGCAGCCGTTCTCGCGGGTCGCGTCGTCGATCGCGATCCAGCCGCCGGTCAGCGAGCGGTCGCGGGTCGGGATGTAGATCTCGTCCTGGTGCCAGGCCTGGCCGGGCTTGCCGGGCGGCTTCACGAACAGCATGGACTGCATGCATTTCACCGCGCCGTCCCACCAGCCCGGGGTGAGGTGGGCGCCGACGATGCGCGCGAGCACCGCGGCGATGCCGGGATGGTCGACGAACGAGCGCATGACCGGGCTGAGGTAGTGCGGCTGGTGCACGCAGAGCAGGTTCTCGAGGACCTGGTCATCGCTGAAGTCGCTGGGCAGCGGCTTGAGGGATGGGCAGGGATAGCCCCCGCGCGCGAGGTGGACCAGGTCCTGCTTGAGCAGGTCGAGTTCCTCCTGGGCGACCAGGCCGGGAACCACCAGGTAGCCCTGCTCAACGTAGAAGCGGACCTGCTCATCAGTCACCAGGCGGGTGGTGGTCGGCATGGCGAGGGTGGCAGGCATGGGCGCTCCGGTGGTGGCTGTATGCCGCACAGCCTACCTATCCGGCCGATCGGACGGAATGGCGAGAGTTTGCAAAAACATGACCGAAAGTAACCTATCGATATGGACGACCCCCAGATCGACCCCGCTGCCGTCCATCGCCTCCGGCTGTCCCTGGGCCGGGTGTCGGTCGCGGTGTATCCCGCCGGTGCGACCTTCGGACCGCGCACCCTGGGCGATTACGAGTTCGTCTGGCTCGAGGAGGGCGACGCGGTCTGGCAGGTCGATGGCACCGAACTGCCCGCGCCGCAGGGCACCCTGCTGTTGGGGCGCCCAGGCATGCGCGACGGGTTCACCTGGGATCGCGTACGCCCGACCACCCACGGCTTCATCCATTTCCACATCGAGTCGGGTCTCGAGCTGCTGCCGCCGTTCGCGACCTGGCCGATGACCTGCCATCTCGGCCCCGGTGACATCCTCCAGCCCCTGCTGCGCCACGTCGGTTGGCTGCAGCGGCGCGAGGGCGGCGCCTGGGCATCGCTCGCCGAAGGTGCGCTGCGCCAGGTGCTGCTCGCCTTCATCGCTGGTGCTTCCGGGCAGGTCGGCGATCGCCTGGAAGAGGGCTCTCCGATCGTCGAACGGGTCATGGAGCACGTGCGCCGCGCCTGGGCGCAAGGGCGTCTCGGTCAGCCGTCGCTGGTGCAGCTCGCCCGCGTCGCCGGCGTCAGTCGCGGCCACCTCGTGCGGGTATTCCACGACGAGTTCGGCGTCGGGCCCGCCGAAGCCATGCGCCTGCTACGCCTCGATCGCGCGGCCTTCCTGCTCGCGCGCAGCAATCTCGCGGTGCAGGAGGTCGCCACCCAGACCGGGTTCGCCGATCCCTTCCACTTCTCGCGCCGCTTCGCCGCCACCTATGGCCATGCGCCCCGGACCTTCCGTCGCCGCTGCGCCGAGGGCGTGGTGCCCCCGGTCATCAAGCTGGTGCGGGTGCGTCGGCTGTCCGAACGCTTGTGGGTCCGCTGAAATGGTGGATCCGTCGAACAAGCGGGTGCGCTGAGCGCGGCCAGGATCATGGATGATCCACCGCAGCGGGAGCGCAGGGGGGACGCTCGACTGGCGCCGAGCGCGCGCATGATCATCGCGAGCGGGAGGCGGATGATGACGCGTGCATGCATCGTGCTGGTGATGATCGCGGGCCTGATCCACGGGGCCGAGCCCGCCCTGTCGGCGACCGCGACCAAGGCGACCGATGCCTACGCCGCCGCCGCGGCCAAGATCGTGCTCAAGGCCCAGCAGGACATCCTCAAGGAGAAGGAGCGCCTGATCGCCACGCTCAACAAGGAGAAGGAGGCCGAGACCCGCAAGGGCAACCTCGAAGCCGCCCTGGCGATCAAGGCCAAGATCGAGGAGCTCGCCGCCAGCCGCGATCTCACCACCATCCTCGAGCCGGAGACCGACCTGCTCGGCAATCCGCTCACCGCCGTCGATTCACTCGACAAGCCGCGCAACCTCATCGCCGACGCGGCGGCCGAGGAACTCGCCGAGCACCTGCCCAAGCTGACCGCCGCCGAGTGGGACAAGCTCGGTGGAATGGCCGCAACCGTCGACAGCCGCACGGGAACCGTCGACACCGGCGTGCTGCTCAAGGACAAGGACCAGGTCGTGGTCGTGCCGCATCCCGCCGACCCCTGGACGCTCGGCAGTGGTCCGATGGACAGCAAGCCGATGACCTGGCAGGGGGACGTCCACAAGGATCCGGGCGGTCGACTGCGCTGGGGCTGCCTCTACGTCACGCTCGGCGAGGACAGCCATCCCTGCGGCCTGATCGAAGGCCCGGGCAAGCTGGTGCTGAAGTGCAATGACTCCGGCGTCCACGACAACCAGGGACGCATTCGCGTGAAGATCCTCAAGGTGGTTGACGGGGGACAGGGGTCGGCGGCCGGTGGTCGGTAAGGCAGAAGTCAAAAGGCAGGAAGCGGGGAAGCAGGGAAGCAGGGAAGCAGAGAAGCTGAAGAAACCTACGCCTTGGCGAGGGTGAAGCGCAGGGGCTTGCCGTTGAGGTCGCACGCTTCGCCATCGGCGAGTGCCTCGACGCGCGTGAAGCTGGTGGCCAGCACCTCGCCGGCGATGTCGTCGGCGAAGCGCTCGATCGCCGCGCGCAGGTCGGCGTCGTTGCTGGCCCAGCGCACCGCGATGCGATCGCTGACCTCGAGGCCGGTGGCCTTGCGCGCCTGCTGCAGCACGCTGATGAACTCGCGGGCGTAGCCTTCGGCGACCAGTTCCGGGGTCATGGTCGCGTCGAGCGCCACAGTGGTCGCGCCGGCGCTGGCCACGAAGGTGCCGCCGGCGGCGCTGCGCTGGAGCAGCACGTCGACCAGGCGCAGCTCGACGCCGGCGACGGTCACCGCGCCGCCGCCTTCGAGGGTGGCGACCTCGCTGATCGTCCAGAGCGCGAGCGCGGCGCCGATCTCCTTGAGCTTGGGTCCGGCGCGCTTGCCGAGCTCCTTGAAGTTCGGTTTGACGGTGATCGCGCAGAAGGCGCCCTCGTCCGCGGAGAGGTCGACGCGTTTGACATTCAGTTCGTCGGCGAGCAGCCCGGCGAAGCGCTGCGCGGCCGCGCGCACCGCGGGGTCGCGGCTGACCACGGTGATGCGCGCCAGGGGTTGGCGGACCTTGAGCTTGTGGTCCTCGCGCAGCTTGCGGCCCAGGCCGACGACCGCGCGGGCCACCGCCATGTCGGCTTCCAGCGGCGCGTCGATCAGCGCCGCGCGCGGCTGCGGGTAATCGCACCAGTGGATGCTCTTGGCCGCGCCGGCGTCGACCGGCAGCACCAGGCGCTGGTAGGCCTCCTCGGTGAGGAATGGCATGAACGGCGCCAGCACCTTGGCAAAGGTGACCAGCACCTCGTAGAGCGTGGCGTAGGCCGCGTCCTGGTCGGCCTTGTCGACGCTCTTCCAGAAGCGCGCGCGCGACAGGCGGATGTACCAGTTGGTCAGCTCGTCGATGAACTCGACCAGGCGGGGCACCACGTTGTAGAGGCGGTAGCCCTCCATCTCGGCGTTCACGTCGCGCACCAGGCTCTGCACGGTGGAGAGCAGCCAGCGGTCGAGTTCGGCGCGCTTGGCGGGATCGGCGGCCTTGGACGCGCGCGGATCCCAGCCGTCGACGCTGGCGTAGGTGGTGAAGAACGACAGCGCGTTCCAGTAGGGCAGCACCACCGTGCGCACGATCTCCTTGAGCCCGGCCTCGCTGAAGCGCAGCGGTTCGGCGCGCACCACCGGCGAGTCGATGAGGTAGGCGCGCAGGGCGTCGGCGCCGATCTCGTTGAGCACCGTGTTGGGGTCGGGGTAATTCTGTTTGCGCTTGGACATCTTCTGGCCGTCCTCGGCCAGCACGAGTCCGTTGACCACCACGTTGCGGTAGGCGGGCTCGTCGAACAACGCGGTCGACAGCACCAGCAGGGTGTAGAACCAGCCACGCGTCTGGTCGAGCCCTTCGGCGATGAACTGCGCCGGGAAGTTCGGCGGGCGCTGCGTGCCGTCGGCGCCGCCCATCCAATGGATCTGCGCGTAGGGCATGGCCCCGGATTCGAACCAGCAGTCGAGCACCTCGGGCGTGCGCCGGTAGGTCTTCGCGCCCTTCTTCACCACGATGGCGTCGAGGTGGTGCTTGTGCAGGTCGGTGACCTTCACGCCGCTATCGTGCTCGAGCTCGGCGATCGAGCCGTAGCAGATGGTGTCCGCGGGGTCGGCTTCGTTGACCCACACCGGCAGGCACGAACCCCAGAAGCGGTTGCGCGAGATGTTCCAGTCCTTGGCGTCCTTCAGCCAGTTGCCGAAGCGGTTGGCGCCGATCGCCTCGGGCACCCAGCGGATCTTGGCGTTGGCCGCGGCGAGTCGCTCGCGCAGGTCCTCGACGCGCACGTACCAGGCGTCGATGGCGCGGTAGATCAGCGGCGCGTCGGTGCGCTCACCGAAGGGGTAGCTGTGGACGATGGTCGACTGGTGGACCAGCTTGCCCTCGTCCTTGAGCCGCTTGATGATCGCCTTGTCCGCGTCCTTGCAGAACTGCCCGGCGTATTCGGGGATGGCGGCGGTGAACCGGCACTCGGCGTCGAGCGGGTCGACCAGCCCGATACCGGCGGCGCGGGCGACGCGGTAGTCATCCTCGCCGTAGGCCGGCGCGATGTGCACGATGCCGGTGCCGTCGCCGGTGGTGACGAAGTCGTCGACCAGGACCCGGAAGGCCTTGGGTTCGGAAGCGAAATAGGGGAACAGCGGTTCGTAGGTGAGCCCAGCGACGTCCTTGCCGATCACTTCCTCGATGATCCGGTACTGGTCGTCCTTCTTGTAGATCGCGCTGATGCGATCCTTGGCGATGAGGTAGACGTCCTTGGTCTGCGCATCCTCGACCCAGGCGTAGGCGATCCCGGGACCGACGCACAGCGCGAGATTCTCGGGCAAGGTCCACGGCGTGGTCGTCCACGCGAGCACGTAGCGCTTGCCCGTGCCGGCCCCCGACCCCCGGCCTCCGGCCCCTGCCTTCAGCGCGAAGCGGACGGTGATCGCCGGATCCTGCACATCCTTGTAGTTGTTCCCCGCCTCGAAGTTCGACAGCGGCGTGGTCAGCACCGGGTCGTAGGGCATGATGCGGTGCGCCTTGTAGACGCGCGAGCGGCCCTGGGCGTCGCGCTGATCCCACAAGCGCTTGAACACCCACCACACCGACTCCATGAACGCCGGGTCCATGGTCTTGTAGTCGTTGTCGAAATCGACCCAGCGCCCCATGCGCGTGACCGTGGCCCGCCAATCGGCGACGTACTTCAGCACCATCGACCGGCACTGCTCGTTGAAGGCGGCGACGCCGACGCGCTGGATGTCGGGCGTGCCTTTCAGGCCCATGGCGTTCTGGGCCAGGCTCTCGATGGGCAGACCGTGGCAGTCCCAACCGAAGCGCCGCTCGACGTGATGGCCGCGCATCGACCAGTAGCGGGGCACGATGTCCTTGATGGTGCCGGCGAGCAGGTGGCCGTAGTGCGGCGTGCCGGTCGCGAAGGGCGGGCCGTCGTAGAATACGAATTCGGGACAGCCTGCGCGCCGGCGGTTGGACTCGCGGAAGGCGTCGATGCGTTCCCACAGCGCGAGGATGCCCTGTTCGATCGCGGGCAGGCTGACCTGGCTCGGGACCTTGGCGAACAGGGGCGCGGCGGCGGGCATGGCGGTATCCGGCGTGGCAGGCAGGGGAAGGGAGGGGCTTTTCTAGGTCGACCGCGGTACGGAGCAACGCCCGTGGGCGGTAACGTACGCCCGGGCAGGCCGTTACCTCGGCGGCCCGACCGCGCCTCGCTTGGTCGGACGCCGCCATCACCTAGGCTGCCAACCATGCGCTCACGTCTGTCGCTCGCCGTCCTCTGCGCCACTGCCCTGACTGCGGCACTGTCCGCGGCACTGTCCGCCGCAGACGCGCCCTCGCCGTTGCCGGCCAACGTGCCCCCCAGCCCCTCGACGGCCCCGGGCGTGCGCATCTGGCCCGAACCGCGCTTCACCCATTGGCCGGCGATCGTCTACGCCGACGAGGACCGCAACCTCAGCTTCCAGTTGCCCGTCAAGCAGGCGGGTACGCCGGGCGAGGTCGGCTGGGAAGGCCAGCCGCAGATGCCGATCGTGCTGCCCGCCGACACCGATCGCGTGTCAGGCCTGCTGCCGGTGCCGCGCGCGCTCGGCACCCACGTCGGCACCCTGACCATCGCCGGCGCGACCACCAAGACGCCCCTGCGCCTGGTCGATGTGCGCGAACCCTGGCCGTTGGCCAGTCTGCGCGATGGTTTCCCCGTCGATCGCGACGGCGTGCCCGTCGTGCTGGTCGACCGCCGCCGCGACCCCGGCGCCGAACGCACCTGGATGCTGCTCGCCGAGAA